>CAZBAN010000017.1:19061-36270 GCA_964489895.1 uncultured Dehalococcoidales bacterium | reverse complement strand
CCTCGACGAGAAAAAGATAACCCGCCGCGTCGGCGACGAGCGGGTGCTGTATTAGTAAACTCCCATGAGCAGTATCAAAAAGTCGGTAGCGCTGTTACTCTGTGACAGGATTCGTCAGGAATATTACGGAAAGTGGTACACCATTGCCGGTCTGACGTGCTGGTTATGTATGAGGTCATCCAAGGGGAACGTGGCTAAAATGCGGGTGCGGAGGAAGAAAGGATACCGAGGCTGCCGGCTGGTCAACGACTGGTACGCTAAACTGTCAGGCAAGTAAGTATAGCCTGTCACCTTTCTTTTTAATTGACATTTCATCGGGTCGGATTTACCATTATATTTACCGGATTGAGATTTTTGTTTTAGATTAACTTATGTATATAGAGGGATAAATATGAGATTGAAAATTATAACCGTATTAGGGATGATTATCGCCCTGCTGGCACTATCCTCGTGTCTCACCTCTTCGCTTCTTTTTAAAGTGGACGTTACCTGTGAGGAATTCAGGGATAAGTCCCCCGATATAGCGAATGAATTTGAAATAGAAGTCGGTGATAAGATAATGGTGAAGCTGTGCTCGAATCCGTCAACGGGTTTTGAATGGGATTATGAAATGACCGGGGACGATATTCTAAAACTGGAAGACCACGACTTTGAGGAGCCTGAGGGAGACATAGTCGGGGCTGCCGGTAGAGACGTCTATACTTTTAAAGCGATTAGAAGAGGGACCGGTGGAGTGCGTATGGAGTACAGCCGACCCTGGGAAGGCGGCGAGAAGGCGGAGTGGACATATACTATGGACGTAACGGTAAAATAATAGATTTAACTCAGCGATGGTAATTGTTATATAATAGAGGTATATGATGGGAGGTGCGGAAGAAAATGGTTAAGTGTGAAATTTGCGAACGTGAGTTTGAAGAAGGTAAAACCCACGAACTACATCCTAAGAAAACCCACGAGCATTCCGGAAAAGTCTACGTGCATGATGGAAAGGTAGTCTGCGAGAGCTGCCTTGTCGACGCGGGGGTACCTATAGACCAGGCCGAACCATATTCAACCTATATAAAACTACACACGGACATGCACCGGGGCGGGTTGGGTATATAACCTTCGCAACGTCCTGCCGTTTTTAGCAGTGTAGTCCTGTCACCCGGCATCTCAATGCCGGATATGATGATTGTGTCCATTTGATACGGCTATCCTTTACTGTGCTCAGGAAGGATAGCCTTCTTGATGTGTTAAAAAAGGCGGATAAATAAAAGAAGCTGTTATAGGTGGCTCGGCGAAACGAAACTTGAAAAAGTGTGGCGGGAGCGCATGGGAGTCGAACCCACCGAAGACACTCCTAATGCCCCCCGACGGAGTTGAAGTCCGCGAAGCCCACCGGGACTCATCCGCTCCCTGATTCCATGTCAAGTATATCTTATTGACTCGGTTGTACGCAATAAATCGTCTAAAGGGGGTGCCGTTCCAAACTGGATGGTACTTTATTATTGCCTTACCCCTAACCCCTCTCCAACCAGTACCACTAAGATTGAGTGAGAGCCCATCCTGGTTGGAGAGGGGAGTTAAAAAGAGAGAGGGGGCGAAGCCCCCTCTCTAAAATACTCTCCCCCTCTCACGCATTCGAATATTTTCATGGTAGAATAAGGCTCTGCGTGAGAGGGGGATTAAGGGGGTGAGTATAAATATCAATTGAAACAGAACGATACCTTTGAAGCCTATCCGGTGCCGGATAGGAGTTATTTAGCAAACTCACCATTGAAAATAATTACTCTGTTTACCAGTCGGGTGGGCCTACCTGTCTCTGTTTTTCATAGATGTCATTATAGATAACGGTGCCGAAATTCTTCATTATCTCCCAACGTTTTTCATTATGCGGCTCATCCGGGCAGGCGCGCATAATCGCTTCATGGCGGACGTTGAAACCAGCCTTGAATTCCGGATGGGTGATGATGAAAAGGTCGTTATTCCTGATGCCCCGCACCACGCGCTCGCCGGTCTCTAAAGGGTCCATCCAAACTTCCGTGTCCTGCATGGGGGCTTGCCGGGACTGACCGTCTTTCGGGGGTGGAGGCGGGGCAGGTGGCCATGTTTGCCCCTCGTTTCTGAGGTGTTCCGGTCGGTTCTCCCAGGAAGATTTACCCAGATTGGTCATGGTGGGTCCGGGAACCAGCACCGATGCTCCTATACCTTTGTCCTGAAGCTCGGTGGCGAGGGCTTCCATCATACCGGCCACGGCGAATTTCGTGGTGCAGTAGGTGATAGAAGCGCCGGTTGCGGCTATACCGTTGGTGGAAGAGGTAGCCACGATATGCCCGCCCTCACCGTGCTTCAGGATGCGGGGCAAAAACGTCACCACTCCATTGACAACGCCGCCGAGATTAACGCCAATCGTGTAATCCCAGTCTTTGTAGGTCACTGTCTCCACAGGTCCTCCGCCGCCGACGCCGGCGTTATTGACCAGCACATGTATATTGCCGAAGGTGGCTTCCGCCTCATCGGCGGCTTCAGCGTAAGCAGCGCGGTCGGTAACGTCCAGCCTGATGGCATGAACGGGTTTATTATTCTCTTTGAAGTATGCCATCGCTTCATCCAGAGCTTCCTGTCGTGAATCAGCGATAACAACTTTCATACCGTATTTGGCACATGCCTTGGCTATTCCCAGACCGATACCGCTGCCGCCACCGGTAATAAAAGCTGCTTTTCCTTCTAAATTTTCCAAAATTCGCCTCCTGATAAAAATTCTGTACTTTCTGTCTTATGGCTTAGTCTTTCTCCATCACTCCGTTGAGATACTGGTCGACAAGATACCGGCTGCCGGGAGGCACCAGTACGGTGGTGTGGGCGCTTTCTATGACTGCCATGCCTCTGACTGTATTCCCGCATTTGAGCAGGTCATGCTCATAGACGTTAACGTCCTGAAATTTTCCTTCCCAGTACACTGCCCTCGTGCCTTTGAGTGCTTCCTGCGGGTCATCTCCCTCCGGAGAATGGCTTGGAAATTGAGGATTCATCAGGCTTGATGATGCCTGGAGTCTCAGCTCCTGTATGTATATTTCATCGTCCGCGGTACCGGATGCAGCCTCTGACTGGTACAGGTCGATGAGAGTGGCGATATCTTTTTTACCGCTCATGGTTATCGGTGCCCACTGGATAATGGTCGGAGAAGATGAATTTTTAGAATTCATAACTATCTCCAACATCAGGGAGACGTTTTCCTTATTAAATCCTTCTCCCTCCATATCAAAATAGGCGTCATTGGTCATTTCCTTTACATCCCGGTTGAACTCTTTGGCGATGTTATCCGGGGAGTCAGGTTTCAGTGTTATGTTCTGTGCCTTGCTGTAGCTGTGAAGTATATCGGTACAGGAGGAACCAAAGGCACAGAACTGGGCACCAAACGGGAACAGGTATATTCTCTTTATACCGGCGACTCTGGCAACACCGCCGCAGGCAAGCCCGCCGGCACCGCCGAAAGCAAACATGACAACGTCTTTTGCCTGCAGACCTTTGGCGTTGATAAATTCGCTGACCGATTTGGCGGACTGAGAACTCATTTCGTTTATAATTACTTCAGCCGCTTCCTCGACGGTCACTTTAAGAGGGTCGGCAATCTGCTCTTTTATAACGTCCCTGGCAAGGTCGGCATCCAGTTTTCTCCTGCCCCCGAGGAAATAATCGGGGTCGATATAGCCGAGTGCGACCCAGGCATCAGCTACGGTAGGTCTGCTGCCTCCTAGCCCGTAACAGACCGGTCCCGGTATAGCACCGGCACTTTCAGGTCCCACTCTCAATTTCCCGCTTTTCTCATCCAGACTGGCGATAGAGCTGCCGCCCCCGCCGATGGAGACGGTCTCTATAACCCGTTCCTTGACGGGCACACCGCTCATTTTTCTCTCCGTGGTATAAGATAACTCTCCGTGGGCGATAAGCCCGATATCGGTACTGGTACCGCCAACATCAACCGTGACCACGTTTTCGATTTCGTATAAACGGGCAAGGAAAGCGGCTCCAAACAGACCGGCGGCAGGACCTGAATCACAGGTATCGATGGCTTTTGTCTTTGCCACCCGGGCTACGCCGCCGGTGGCGTGCACAATCAACAGGGGCCACCGGTAGCGGCGGTTCCTGACGTCTTCATCAGCTTTGTAAAGATAATGTGCCATGTCCTGGTGGATATAGGCATCGATAAGGGCGGCGTTGGTGCGATACTGGTCATTAATTTCACTGCTTATTTCCGTTGAGAGAAGCAGGGGTACCGAGCCCAGATAGTGGGCAGGGTAATCCTCGAGAATTATGTCCCGGCACTTCTTCTCATGGGCTGGATTTAGCGGAGACATCGCTAGGCTTACAACAATCCTCCGGGCGCCTCTCTCCAGTAGGTCCTTGACGCTGCTTAGCACTTCACCGTTCTCTGGTGCACGTATTGATTCTCCGGACTCGCTTATTTCTTCGTCAATGCCAATAATCATGTCTTCCGGTATAAGGAAGTTTATTGCAGGATTGACAGTACCCGCCGGAGCGTAGGCGTTTTCGCCATGTCCGCGCGTTACCAGGAGGCCCAGTTTGGGTCCGTTACCCTGAATCAGGGTGTTGGTACCGATGGTGGTGGACAGCCGGAGTGTATTCATCCGGGAAAGTAACTCGCTGGCGGTCTCGTAACCGAACTTTTTTGCTGCTTCTTCAATGCACTCCATGAAGCAGATGGTGAAGTCATGGGGAGTGGTGTCGACCTTGACCAGCTCGGTCCTGCCGTTACCCCGCACAAAGCCGTCCGTGAATGTTCCACCGGTATCAATATCCATGTTGAATTCCATGTTGCCTCCTTAAGAATCCTGAGCACCCCGGATAACGCTCATAACTTCATGCATAGCATTAACGTCGGTTGTGTACGGGACTTCCCATTCCGTGGAAAGGAAGAGTCCCTTTTCCTTTATCGACAGGCATTCTCTGGCGGCATCACCGGCACGGGCAGCCGTATCAAGTAAAGCAGAATCGGGGATGCTCCGGGCGAAACAGCAGTTTCTCTCCAGCGCCTTTTCTTTAATTAGGGTATTGTCTATGTTTCCGGATAGGGTTATGCCGTCAGCCTGTAAATCCAGTACAGGTTCGATGTGCTCCGTACTGCAACCTTTACTGAGGACGATGGAATAAACATTGTAAAAACTGGCGACATTCCAGATACTGCGGAGGGGTGAAGCAATGACCTGAACCATTTCGGGGTTGAGCTGTCCCAGCATCTCTTCGGCAATGACTATCAAATCGACGCCTGTCTCGCAGTAGGCGCGGCATAGCTTCAGACCTATGCTCCCTGCCGCTTCGATAATATCCAGGGCTTCGTCTTTATCCTTGTTCAAATCTTCAATAAATGCCTCACCTTTCAGGTGGCTGCCTAAAGTAAGGGGTCCGGTAATCACACCGGCTATGGCGACGTCTTTTCCTTTGATGATGTTCAGCCTTTTGGTAGCTTCGAGTACTGCGGGGACACGTCCCTGTTTTTCAATTTCAGAGGTGTTAATGTCCTCGACCGACGCTCCCTCGCTCAATGGGTGGCTGATTACTTTTGGTAAGGAACTGGCGTCCGACCAGTCTACCTGACATCCGCATGCCTCCGCTTCCAGGCTGGTGTCAAAGGCGTTGACGATAGCATCATAACCAAACAGCTTGTGGGCGTTTATGAGTGCCCTCGCTAGTACGCCCCCGTCTGACAGCATCGTTTGAATGGGGACCTGCTCCAGTTTTGCGGCGAAGCTGCAAACCCAGGGAATAAACGGAATCCTGTTAACGTTTTTATGCTCGAAAAGCCCTCTAACCAGTTCTTTCGAGGTTTGCTCCAAAATACTAATACCCTTCTAGCTAAAATATGAATCGTGGTATCCAGAATAGACCTAGTCGCTTTTAGTTGGGTCCTTGAGTTTACCAGGACCAAACGAAGAGTAATCAAGGTCATAGAATTGCTTGCAGGCGGCAAAGAAACCCAGGTGGCTTCCGCCCATTACCAGTTTGGATATCGGAGCGTCACGATAGTATTTCTCATAATGGTTCTCACGGACATATCCGTAAGAGCCCATCAACTCCATCCCCCTGAGTATCATCTCCGAGGCAGCGCGGGTGATATACGCGTGTACGGCGTGCCCTTTAGCCCACATGCTGTTGGAGCTCCAGGAGCCATAGATATCCATGTAGTCATATTCATGGGCAAGTTCCAGGAAAGCAGCCCTGCCGACGGTTATCAGTGATGCCATCTCACCGAGTATCATAGCCGCCGAAAGGTGTTGGTTGATGGGTCTGCCGCCGGCGACCCGCTGGTCCGTGTATTCAAGCAGGGTGTCAAAAGCACCCTGTAAAAGACCTACTATATGTCCTGTGTTCAGCGGCATGGGGGCGGATACTGTCATTTCAAAGATTGACCAGGCTACCGGACCGTGTAGCCCCCACTCTTTGGGCACCCTCACGTCATCGAAATAGGAAGATGTGTTTCTATCAGCCTGGAGACCGCATTTTACCTCGAATTTACCGTGAGAAACGCCGGGCCATGGCTCTGGTACGTAAATCAGGGCAAAGGCATCTTTCCCTAGCTTCGGGTCCATGTTACAGACAACGCAGTTAAGGTCTGACACGCCGGCATTGGATGCCCAGAACTTGTTGCCGTTAATGACCCACTCGTTTCCCTCGAGTCTCGCTCTCACCCCGACCGTCTTACCTTCGTTGGTGATGTTCTCGATATCACAGGCAGACTCGGCTTCGCTCATATTGAAACAGGCGGCTTTCAGCTCATCGCCGACAAATGAGGGAGAAAATTCATCGAGCACGACTTTACCCCATGCCTTCGCCTCGGGGGAGGGCGCCATGAGGTAAGCCAGGGCAGCCGGCGTCCAGCCCCAGTCGGTTACGGCGCTGTGCATGCTGATACCGTAATCACCCCGCGCTATCTGCTCCTGCTTCAGGGCACCGGCGACTATTGAAAGCAGCTCGTTACCGCCGTAGTCTTTCGGAATCAGGTTTTTCTGACAACCGAGGTCGACCTGTAATTTTTTCAGTATAGGGTTGATTATTTCCTCGTGGGTCACATCATCGTCAATTTTGTCGCGGACAGGCATTATTTCTTTATCGACGAAGTCCGCCCATAATTTCTGCATCATGCGCTGTTCTTCATTGACGAAGCACTCCGGGTACTGCAATTTGTACCACTGGCTGGTCTGGTCTAGCATTTATATCCTCCGTTGTAATTATTATTCTTGAAGTCCTTTCCTGTGTCCATAGACCATGTTAATAAACTTCTTCTCCTGCCAGGATATGGTAGTCAGAGACCATTGATTGCCACTTCTTCATGAATTCCTGAAATTTAGCTGAAGGGGCGTCTTTCTGGTAAAATTCTTCCAGGCTGTTCAGGTGCAGGATACCTACGTATTTGTACGGAATTTCTCCCTCGGCGGCTCCGGTGATTTTTACCAGCTCGAACTTCTTAGCCGATGACAGACTATCCAGTAGAGGTCCTTTTTCATTAACAACATAATCCCGGTATTCTTCATCGGTCACGTGCTCGGCCAGATTGTAGAGGATAATCTCCTTTGCCATTAGTATCACTCCTCCTTTTTGAGATTTAACTTAATTATTTCAAACGGAGTGTAGTTGTTAGGACAGTATTTGTCAATATTTGTATGTGTTTTCAGGTCGATAAGATGTGGTAAACAATACGCCTGCCGGTGCATGCAAATCCGGCAGGCGGAAGAACGGGGCATTATATTAGAGCCTGTTTTTACTCCGGGCTGAGGACAAGTATGTAACCGTCCTCAACCTCCTCGATACGAGTCGTGTACCCTTCGCTCTCGGCAAGTCGGGATACGTTCTCTTTCGAGACGGCGCTCTCCACGAGCACCTTTATCTCTTCTTCAGGATTTTCCTTAATGGCTTTTCTTGTCCTGACAACCGGGATAGGACAGGAAAAACCGCGAACATCAACTTCAATCATCGTCATTTTCTCCTTTTACGAAACAGACTCCACTCCACTGGCAGAGGTTTTCTGAAAATACAGCCGGGAAGTGGTCGATAACCTGTGATACCCTTGTGGCCGGCGTTGCCTGAGCGAGCTTTCCCGCCGTACGGTTTGCCCTGGCGGCTATTATCGCCGCTTCATCAGGCTCCAGGCCGGCGTAAACAAATGCGGAAACGAGACCGGTGATGGTATCCCCGGTGCCCCCGATTGCTTCGAGCTCGGGTACGTCCGGTTGGGAAACGGTAGCTATAATTTCTCCGTCACGGGCTATATAGTCGGTGGCTCCCTTGACCAGTAAGAGTCTGGCTGCGTCCTTATTCTGGTAAGCAGTCCTGACAAGCTCGGGAGTACGGGTAATATCCGCGTTAAAAAGGTGTTTGTTTATATAGGCAGGGTGGGTGGCATCAGGGTCGGCAAGGAAAGCCATCTCGGTTGCGTCCGGAGTGAAAATATCGAACTCCGTGGCTAATCCCGCCGCCTTGGCGGAATACATCGAGGCGGCATCGGCAATCATGACCGGTCTTTTTTCGCACTTCTTTATTGCGTTGCACAGTTGCCGGGTCAGCGCCATGTCTGGCAGCCAGTAATGCAGGGCAAGCACTTCCGGAGATAGCCTGGCTGCGTTCTGAATCAGGTATTCGTAAATTTCCCGGCTGCCTTTACCATGTCCGGTATCTCCGGCAATTACTGCTTGAGGCTCTTCCAGTTTCAGGTAGCTGGTGGCTGCCAGAGCGGCGCCAATCATAGCGCCGGTCCCCTGAGTACGGGAAAAACTGCGTCCGTTTACACTCAGGAACTCTCCCTCATTCCTGACTGTTCCCGCTGTTAACGGGAAGTCCTCATACGGAACTGTTCCGGCGATAAGCAGCATATCTATTTGCCTCCTTCCTTGAGGGCAATACTCTCTTCAAGCGCTCTGTCCAGCATCAAAGAGCACAGGGTAAAACCGATGTCCTTTGGTCTGGGTGCTTCATCGAGGGCTTTGCCTATCAGTGTGGCATGCATAACGGGAATATCGGGACAGCCTCCGCCGGAAGTGTTCACGATTTCCCCGCTTTCTTTATCGAACGTGAGTTTCATGTTACCGGCTTTGACCATCAGCCACTGACCGAAATCGGTTACCTTCACTATCTCCAGGATTTCACTGGTACCTGTTCTGAGTGGAGTGATAAGCAGATAATCAACATCTTTCTCTTCCAGTACCCTCTCTATGCCCGGCTGTTCCACCAGGTTTATCTCAACGGCAAGGTCGCAGCCCCTGCGCAGTTCCGGCGGCGGCGCTACAAGCCTGACCACGTATCCACCTCTGTTAAGCACCTTTTCTGCTTTCATTGCCTCCTGCACTTCCCGGAACAACACCAGACCTCCTCCCTCGAATTCTGTCTTCTGCCTGCGTTTAAAAAATGACATGCTACCCCCTCCTATACCGCCTTCTCTCTCATCAGGAAGCCTATGGCAAGACAGAAGACCAGGCCGATAATAACCGCTGCCGGACCGAAAGTACCGGGACCTGCGGGGCTGGAAGCGAGGAGGAAGTTATGGGCAATGGCAGCCCCGGCGAAATAACCGAGGACCGTTATCGCTGCGTCGGTGTTGCCCTCTCCGGACAGGATAAGATTACGCAGCGGGCAGCCGCCGAGTAGAGTAGCCGCAAGGCCCAGCAGGCTCATGCCGAGGAAATTCCAGAGGTGGTTGGCATGGGATACCGGCTGGTCGGTAAAACCCCAGTGGTATATACCTTCGGCGCCAAAATTGCCGGCGATATAGTTAGTGACCAGAGCCGCGATAAGAAAAGAGATAACGCCGCTGAACAGGTAAAAGTCCTTTACCAGGAAAAGGTCGCGCCAGCCGCCGACGAAGCACATACGTGTTCTCTGGGCGAGGAAGCCGACGGCGAGGCCGACAATAAGAGCTACTATCAATGGCACGCTCATTGAACCCGGTCCGCTCTCACTCTCGAACAGGAAGCCCGGCTTGACAATGGCTATAATCAGCAGCCCTATCATGATGACCGGCAGAATCCAGCCGGCGACGGGGTGGATTTTAGCGGAACGCCCCAGACTGAATCCCTTTTTCAGGAATATGACGCCGACCGCTATACCGGCTACCATCCCGGCGAGGGCGACAATACCATTCAGGTCGCCGCCGGCGATTCGGAGCAGCATCCGAACGGGGCAGCCGAGGAATACCAGAGCGCCAATCATGACAAAAGCGCCGAGAACGAAGCGGATTATCGGTGATGAGCCGCCGCTGGAACGCCACTCGCGGAAAGCGAAGGCGGTAATGAAAGCACCGAGAGCAAAACCGATTATTTCCGGGCGGAGATACTGTACTACTTCAGCCCTGTGTATTCCGATAGCGCCGGCGATATCACGGATGAAGCAGGCGATACAGATGCCCATATTGGCCGGGTTGCCCCAGTTGGTCATCAAGGCTGCCAGAACTCCGAAGATGATGCCGGCGGCAATTATGGTGTACCTTGACTTTAAAAATCGCCGCATAAATACCTCCATCTGAACTGATAGTTTAATATCGCATGTAGTGGAAAATGAAAAGGCGATAGTCATTCACGGAGAACTCCCGACTATCGCTTCGATGGAAGCCAGCGGCTACAATCAAGCCTAAGGAGGTATGGAATCTTCAGGTCGGAGGCTCTTCGAGAAGATGACTGATGCAAGACCTGCACCTAGAAGTGCATTTCAGCGTCAGGTGAAGGATAAACGCGGTAACAATGTCATCTCTCTGCACCTCCCTCCCTGTTATTCCGTTTGTTGAATTACGATTGTATTATAGTCTATTACGTAAATCGATGCAATTTTATGCCGACGATGGTTCGACAGCCTGGTCAGCGGAGGCTTTTCTTTTATAGACAAGTTTGGACAGCCAGATACTCATCTCATAAAGAATAATCAGCGGCAGGGCGACCAGGCACTGGTTTATGGGGTCGATGGTGGGCGTGATAATAGCCGCCAGAATGAAAGCGATAATTATGGCTGGCTTCCTCCTGCTGGAAAGCCACTGTGGTTTGATAATCCCGATTCTGGAAAGAAACGTGGTAAGTACCGGCATCTCAAAGATAAGTCCTGTTACCAGTAAAAGTCTGGTAACCACATTTACGTAGTCGCTGAACATCGGCTGGACGGTAACAATGTTGCTGCCCCAGCCAATCAGGAAGCCCGTTATACGGGGTATCAGGATATAATAGGCGAAAACAACGCCGCCGGCGAACATGAGGGCTATCCAGGGCAGGATGAGATATACGTACTTTTTCTCCCTGCGCGTAAGTGCCGGAGAGACGAACATGATGAATTCATAGGTCAGGTAGGGCATAGCCAGTATGATTCCGCAGATAAGAGCGACCCTCATGGTGGTGCCGAGCATCTCCGTCATTTTTACTGCCTGGAGAGTAATACCCTCTGGAGCGGGGTAAATCAGAATCTGGAATATCTGCTGATAGAATACAAACGAGATAATTACCGTGATTACCAGTACGATTATACTTCTTATCAGCCGCTTTCGCAGTTCACCGAAATGCCCCAGAACGGAGAGTTTTTTGTCGTTATCGCTCATAGTTTCGCTGAATCTTGTCAGTCTTTTTTTATACCACCGGTTTCTTTTTCATCCGTGTCCGATGATTTGACGGTCTTATCTTTGCTGCTTGTTTTTTGACGCGGTTCGTTCTCCTTGTCTGCTTCTTCAAGCTCTTTTCTGAGCTGTGTCGTAAGGTCAAAACTCGTTTTCTTCAGGCTATTCAACGTTTTACCCAGATTACGGGCAATATCCGGTATCTTTCTCGGTCCCCATATCAGCAGGGCAACGAGCAGGATTAACAGTATTTCCATGATACCCATGTCAAGAAAATTCATTACAAGATTTTCCTTATGCTTTCCCTTGCCCAATTATAGAAATTTGTGTACTAATTGGCAATCTGTAGGAAGTCGTTGGTTTCAGAACGCAGAAGAGGATTGATACTTTATGGCAGGCTTAAAAAACTGATGAGCGGTCGGCATTTCACTGACCGCTCACTAATTCTCTCTTTATACCCTTTATAGCTGTCCGCCTATGGTTATCACCGCTCTCAGGACAAGCCCACCCAGTATTACGCATATTGAGGAAGTAACAATGGCTCCGGTCACCCCTTTTGCGGTCAGTTCCTTGCCTCTATTGGCAATTTCCAGTCCGAGAGGGAAGAGCAGAGCCAGGAGTACCACGCCAACCCAGAAAGGCGCTGCCATTACTCCGGTTGTAAGTAACCCGAGTGCCTCACCCGCGCCCATCATCGAGGAAGTAGCCAGCCATACAGCGTAGCCGATTAACGTCAATAACTCGATAATGCATACTACTAGATCTACTTCAGCCAGCCGTTCGACTATCTTGTCAGGGATAGTCCAGTCAGTGGAACCGAATAGCTGGTTCACGACCATCCTCAACTCAACAAGTTTGCCCTTGCTGAGTATGTTGGAGGCGATAGCCCCGACGATAAGAAGTGCCACTCCCGTTGATACCGCAGAAACAACGAACAGGGCAGGCAGGAGTACCGTGCTTGCCCATAACGGTTGACCGCTGACAGCCAGGAGCACACCCGTATACGCTATCAGCAATACAGAGAGTACCAGGTTGATGGGTATCAGAATTCTGGTCAGTTTTTCTATGCTGTTGACGACTTCCTCGGAGAGCTTGTTGCTCAGCCACCATAGCATAATCAGGACTACAGCGATAATTACCCACAGAAGCAAAATCCAGGTACCCATCGACATTGGCGAGGCGATATCAAACTGAGTGAACAGGTGCCAGAACCGCAGCGGAGAGCCAAGGTCAGCAATGAGGAGCAGTACTCCGATTACTGCCAGCGGTACGCCCAGATAGGTTGCCAGTCTGAGCAACTTTCTGTCGGTTGCCTTTGTCCAGCTCTCGATTAGAAGTGCGGCAAAGTAGGCACCTCCACCCATACCCGCCATCCACAGATAAATCCAGATCGGTGGAGCCCAAGCCATTATCCAGCACCTCCTTCAACCTAAGGTTTATGTTCTATTTTGACCTGTCTTTTTCGCCTGAAGATAAACCAGAAAGGTTAGGAAGTTGCACCCAGCAATACTTAAAGAATTCTCTCCGGTTTAGCTCCATATTGTCTCTTCTTGGTATTACTTTGCTCAGGTTATTGCTTGTATTATCAGCCTGTTTCCAGGCTTGTTGTATAAAAAAGAAGTCTCGTAACTCCTTAAAACAGTGATGCAATAACGTTACAAGACTTCGTCATCTCCAAGATACGAGTATAACTTATAGCGAAACAGCTTGTCAACAGCGTTTACATTTGGTTCTATTCGATTTCGGTTGAATGAAGTACTCACCCCCTTTATCCCCCTCTCACATCGTTCGTATATTTATGATACGTTTATTCTTCTATGTGAGAGGGGGAGAGACTTTTGAGAGGGGGCGAAGCCCCCTCTCTTATTTTACTCCCCTCTCCAGCCAGGGTAATTCCTAATTTATTATAAAGGTGCTGGCTGGAGAGGGGCTCACCCTGAAAGGTTCACCCTGAAGGGTCAGGGGTGAGGTAACAATGTACCAGCCAATCCATAACGATATCCTTATCAATATAGAAATATCGGTTTTTTACCTGAAATTTTTAATAACTACCCTCTGAAGCTTTTTACAAAGCAACCCCATTAAAGTATAATTATGGCTTAAGAGGAAGGTTGTGAAGGTAATATTTTTAGAAGATGTGCCCGGTGTGGCTAGTGCGGGAGAGATGAAATCTGTAGCTGATGGCTACGGCAGGAATTACCTGATTCCCCGTAAACTGGCTATTCTGGCAAGTCCAGAAGCAATGAACGCTGTGTCGGTTAAGATGGAGGCGAAAGCTCGCAGCTATGCCCGGACGGAGGCTGAGATGCTCGAGCTGGCTAAGAACGTGGACGGCAGAGAAATCTTCATTGAGGCAAAAAGTGGTGCCAAGGAGCGCCTCTACGGTTCGGTTACCGCCGCCGACATAGCCGAAGAGCTGGAGAGAGCCACCGGTCTGGCCGTCGACAAGAGAAAAATAAAGCTTCCCGAATCTATTCACCAACTCGGCACTTATGATGTGGATATCAGGCTGGCTAAGGATATAGAGCCTAAAATAAAGGTCACTATAACTGAAAAGAATATTGAAGAAGAGTAGCAGGCGGATTTAGTTATAAGGAGGCAAGCCGGGAGAGAATGGATAAGTTACCACCGCATGATATTGATGCCGAGGAAGCAGTAATTGGCTCTCTACTAATTGATGGTGCCGCGATATATAAGATTACCGGTATACTTTCGGAGGCTGACTGTTTCTACAATGAACGCAACAGGTGGCTGTATGATGCCTGTCTGGAGCTCAACAAGCGTAACGAAGCAATAAACCAGATTACGGTTGCCCAGGAACTGGAGAGGCAGGGGAAGCTGGAGGACTGCGGCGGGGCTGCTTATCTGAGTCATCTGGTGTCGATAGTACCCACCTCTCTTGATATTGAGCATTACGCCCAGATTGTTTACCGCCTGGCAATCAGTCGCCGTCTAATTGAAGCCGCGAAACGAATTGAATCCATCGGTTACGATGTCGACCCGGACGTGGACAACAGTCTGAGCAGAGCCGAGGATGTACTGTTCAACCTGCGCCACGGAGAGAGTACCGGAGACTTCATTCATATCCGTCACGTGCTGGACGAGTATTTTGAAACACCTGTCTCGGCGGAAGATACCTCCGCTGGGCCTGTCACTCACGTAACGACGAATTTCGCCGGACTCGATGAGTTTCTCGGGGGTTTCCAGCGGTCTGACCTGGTAATAATTGCCGGCAGACCGAGTATGGGTAAGACCAGTCTGATTCTCAACATTGCCAGAAACGCCGCTGTCGAGCAGGGAGCCTGCGTGGCGCTGTTCAGTCTGGAAATGGCAAGAGAGCCTCTGGTCATGAGACTACTGGCAAGTGAGTCGGGAGTCAGTCTGAGTACTGTCCGTCTCGGCTTGCATAACGAGGCGGAAGAGAGAAGGGTGATGGATGCTACCGGCATCCTCTCGGAAGCGCAGATATATATAAACGATGCTCCTCGCCTGCGAGTAGCGGAGATGCGGAGTAAAGTCCGCCGACTCTATTTTGAACACGGACTTGACCTTATCATCGTTGACCACCTCGGACTGATGGACGGTCAGATAAAAGACAGGGTCCAGGAAATAAGCTATATATCGCGTTCACTAAAAGGACTGGCAAGAGAGCTGAATATTCCCTTGATTGCGGTATCCCAGCTCAGCCGGGCTTCGGAGTGGCGGGCTTCGCATAGACCGCAGCTGTCAGACCTGCGCGACAGCGGAAGCATCGAGCAGGATGCTGACGTGGTTGTTTTCATCTACCGTGATGAGTACTACTACAACCGTGAGGAGTGGGAGACCCAGTACCCCGACAGGGAGTACCCGGAAGGTATCGCCGATATCATCATAGCCAAGCACCGTAACGGTCCTACTGGGCAGGTAAATTTACGCTTTATTCCCAGGCTTGCCAAGTTTGAAAATATCGCCAACCAAGAGCCGAGTCTGTTATGAAGCGATTTGAAGGATTTCCTTCCAGAATGCGGTTTACCGCCGTACCCAATCTCTTTTTCAGTGACCTGCTGCCGCAGATAGATGATATAGCTGAGCTAAAAACAACTCTTCACATCTTCCGGTCTGTTTACGCAAAAAAGGGTTACCCACGTTTTGTTACTTACAGTGAACTGCTGGCGGATAAAAGCTTGATGACCAGCCTGAGGGGTGGAGAGAAGGAGCCCGGAGAAGCTCTTAAAAACGCTCTGGAACTGGCTGTCAAAAGGGGAACTATTATACACCTCCCGTTCGATAAGAGCGGGAAACCGGAGGACGTCTATTTTCTTAACACCGAATCCGAAAGACGGGCAGTGGAAAAAATCAGGAACGGCGAGCTCGTCCTGACCGGGCTGAAGGCGGGGAGTAAAGCGCAACCTGACGTTGATACCGAAGAACCACCGGATATATTCACTCTATATGAAGAAAATGTGGGGATGTTAAATCCGCTGGTGGCTGAGTGGCTGAAAGAAGCTGAAGAGCAATATCCTGAATCGTGGATAAGGGATGCCATAAAAGAAGCGGTAAGCCTGAATAAACGTAACTGGCGGTATATAGACAGGATTCTGGAAAACTGGTCGGCAGAAGGCAGAGACGATGGAACACATCGGCGAAGTGATAAAACAGGTTCAGCAAAATACAGCAAACAGAGATACGGACACATCGTCAAGCACTGAGGAAGAAGAGGTCTCACCGGAATCGATATGTCCCGTATGTAAAGGGGCGAAGTTCGTACATCCTCTGTTACCTTCGGGTAAGCCGGACTATAGCCAGGTCGTTCCCTGCCAGTGTACCAGGCAGGAGACGGACACCGAGCGCAGAGCCCATTTGGAGCGGTACAGTAACCTGGGGTTGCTGACTCGCCTTAATTTCGAGAACCTTAATGCCGAAGGCATAAATGATAGTCCCGCCGACCGGGAGCAGTTCGGACTTGCTTATCAGGCGGCGAAGGCATTCGCCGATAATCCGGAAGGGTGGCTGGTCCTCTGGGGGCCGAGCGGCTGCGGCAAGACTCACCTGGCGGCGGCTATCGCCAATCACTGCATTGAGAATAACCGCCCTGTATTTTACATAACAACTCCAGACCTCCTTGACCACCTCCGTTCCAGTTTCAACCCGAACAGCGACATGCCCTACGATGAGTTCTTTGAGCAGGTACGCAATGCAACTCTGTTGATTCTGGACGACCTGGGTGCTCAGTCCAGCACGCCCTGGGCAAAGGAGAAGCTGGAGCAGCTGATTAATCACCGTTATAATAACAAACTGCCCACGGTAATCGTTTCTATAGTCCCGATTGAGGAGCTGGACGAAAGAATCCGCACGCGTCTCGTTAACTCCTCGCCTTATCAACTCTGTGCTTATGATGGACAGTCGCCGTCACTGACATTAAGCTGGTCCCCTGAGTTTAAACGACAGCAGGAAATGACCTTCGAGAAATTCGACTGGAAAAGGGATAAGGCGGTGTACCGTGAGAATCTCAAGGAAGCCCTGCGGTCAGCCCAGGAGTTTGCCGTGTCACCTGACGGTTGGCTGGTATTACAGGGGGTTAACGGCTGCGGCAAGACTCACCTGGCGGCGGCTATCGTCAACTACCGGTACCAGCATAATCAGCCGGCA
>CAZBAN010000017.1:0-18961 GCA_964489895.1 uncultured Dehalococcoidales bacterium | reverse complement strand
TCCATAAATACGCGCAGGTTGTCCGGGTTCTCCGCTTCGTTGACCGCGGCACCGCCGGACAGAATATAGCCGCCGCCTGGAGCGCAGGTCTCGATGAGTCTGCGGCAGCATTCTTTTACCTCTTTAGCTGGACGGGTACTCACTAGCGAGGAGGGCACGTTTCCAGCGATACAGCACGTACCGCCGACAATCTTTTTGGCATTGGCCATGTCGGTCTGGTCAAACTGCCACATCACCCAGCCCTTGGGAAAATCTTTGATATACTCCAATCTGTGATTATACTGTCCCTCGGCGAACAGTGATACCATAATACCCTCGTCGATTGCAGCCAGGATGACCTTTCTTAAACTGGGCCAGTAGAATTTTTCAAACTGCTCATTTGACATAAAGGTATCATCACCTTTATGCAGGGGGAAACTCACCATGAAACCACCGGATGCATTCACACTGGTTATCAAACTTTCGATGCTTTGTTCGGTTATCATGTCAATTACTTCAAGGAGTTTCTCCGGCTGGCGGTACATATCCATGACGGCCCCCCGCGTTCCTCTCAGAAAGTCCCCGATTGCATCAAAGGGGGCGACCGCCAGTCCACCCATTCCAACCGGGAATCCTGCCGCTACCATGCCAACATTAAAAGTCATAACCTCTTTCTGCCACTTTTCTATTTCTTCGCCAGCATCTATCAGCGCCTGAAAAGCAGCCCGCATCTCCGGTCTGGAGAAGGGGAAAGCTATCATCATGGTCATGCCCATTAGAGAGTTAAGCTGTGGAAAATTCTTCAACTCTTCAGCGGCGACTACGGTACGAGGTACTAATACCCTGAAGGAGAAGTCTGACGGGTCTTTGAGCAGAGCATCATATTCATCAGCCTGCATATACGCTTCTTCTACGAACTGATAGCTATTTACATCGTCACCCAGTCCGTCTCCCGGCCATTTATAAGGTTTATACTTGAGGAGTTCCAGCATTATTCCAGAGAAAATAAAATCCGGTCCCATGAAACTATCCATATCATCATAAAAATCATTCATAAACTTTGTCCATGCCTTCCGTAACGCCCTGTAATCATACATTACTTTCTTAAGGTTCAATCCAGCGTAATAGGCCGGGTAGTTACCAACTGGCAGCATTACAGGTACCCGGTCAGGCTCCTTGCACATGAAGGCGTTCATCATGCGGGTCACTCTCTCTTTATAGAGTTTTTCTGCCTTGGCATCACGAAATGTCACGCCGGGCGGGGAAAGATAATTCTTCAGCCTTCGCTCCCGCTTTTCCTCTTTGGTTAACTCCGACCATTTTTTCTCCATGTCAATCGTCTCCTTTAAATAATGATGGTTATTTGAGGTGTAACTCTAGTATTGGCTCGAGCATACGAGCCGGGAGATTAGTTTCATGCATATACTTGACCGGTAGTTGTCTGTTTACAGAATTTTCCTACTCGATTGTATACCAATTCGACTGTTTTTTCATCTAAAGCAGTTAGATCTTCAACTATTTTATTTAGATTTGCCTTGCTTCTTGGGTATATTCGTCGACCGTTGTACGAAGTGAGTCACCTTCGGATCTATTATATTCAATATCATCAGGAATATCTCCCCACCTGGTTGGCGGGCTACGGAGTCGAATTGACGCAATTCGATAATAGAGACAAAGTGCTTAAGGTAATCAGTCGGAGTACTACGCGGCTCAGGTTGATACCTCGACTGACAATGTTGTTCCTTTACCTAGTGTTGACTTCACTTCGAGAGTACCCCCTAGCAACCGCGCCCGTTCCTGCATTCCAGCAAGACCAAGCTTCCCGCCACGGGGAAGGTCGTCCACTCTTCCCGATAATTTAAACCCTCGACCGTTGTCGCTGATGGTCACCTTAATTCTATCCTCAGCGAACTCCATTATAACTTTAGCCTCTGAAGCCCGAGCATGTCTCCTGATATTGTTAACTGCCTCCTGAACTATGCGGAACAGCAGTAACTCAACTTCAGGCAAGAGACGTCTTTCCCCACCAAGCACCTCCAGGCTTGTACTTATGCTATTAGATTCTTGCAGATCTTTCACTAGTGACCTTAATGCCGGAATTAAGCCTAAATCGTCCAGTAGCGATGGGCGCAAATCCTGAATGAATCGATGTACACCCCGCACTCCACTATTGAGCTGAACCTGCAAACCTTTAAGAAAGAAAACCTCATTCGGTGTAAAACCATGCTTCTTTCGAAGGAAGTTATCCAGTTGCCGTGAAATAGAACCCAGAACCTGAGCCGTATCATCATGAAGCTCACGAGCAATACGTTTCCGCTCTTCTTCTTGAGCTCTTGTAATCTCCTGCAAATAGTAACGTAGATTTACTTCTACTCTCTTACGCTCGGTGATATCTTCTAGTGTCTCTATGGCACCTGTTGTTTCTCCATTGTCATCTTTGAGAGGACTTGCCGTAAAATGAAGCCATTTTCCATTCCTCCCAAGATTTGGGAAAAAATCCTCGCCTTCATAGGCGGAATCAATTAACCGGGAACTATTACATTTATCTTGATAATATGCTTCAATCTCGTCTGCAGATGCTCCATCCACTATTAAATCAGCCATTACTGGTCTTTTTTCAGAATAAAATGCCCTCCATTGCTCATCCGTCCCGATTATATCTTCTCTCTTTAAGCCGGAAAGAGCTTCAACGGCTGTATTCCAATAAGTGACTTTGTGTTGCCTATTGATTACAAAAGATGGAATGGAAGAACCATCAATAATCTTGGCTAGCATTTGAGAGCTTAATGGACTTTGAACCATATGTGTGCTACCTTGATATCTCAAAGGACGGTTCTCAAGACAAATCCTCTAGTTTGAGCCACCCTCTTTCCATAGCCTGTATCACTGCCTCAGTGCGGGAGCCGACTCCGAGTTTATTGAAGATAGTTCTCAGATTACCTTCAACAGTACGTCTGCTGAGGTGAAGTTCATTAGCGATGTCCTTATTGCTCATACCCCTGGCTGCCAGTTTGATGACGTCTAACTCGCGGTCGCTGAGGCGTTCTGAGGGCTTTGACGCCTTTGGTACCCTGTCAGGGAATCTAAGGCGATTTAGTACCTTACGGGCAATTGCAGGATCAAGTACAGGTTCACCCTTGTGGACAGCCCGAATTGCACGGCTTAGCTCCTCGCCACTTACGGTCTTTAGTAGATAGCCAGCAGCACCTGCCTCAACCAATCCAAAGACATACTCGTCATCATCGTAAGCACTTAATATCAGAACCGCAGTGGAAGGGTGGGTCAGCTTAATCTGCCTCGTTGCTTCAATACCGTTGAGCTTTGGCATAGCAACATCCATGATGACTACATCGGGTTGTATCTCTGTGACCATTTGCACAGCCTCCTCACCATCGCCAGCCTCGCCTACTACCGTAAGGTTATCTTCGTCCTCTAGAAGCCGGCAAATGCCCTGCCGTGTTATCAAATGGTCTTCAGCTACAAGAACTTTGACGACACTCAAAATTAGTCCTCTCGAAGCTATTATACGCGAATGGTACAGGTGCTACAAGCGTAGAATACCTATCTAATTGCATTGAGTGAGAGTAGAAACACCTGACGTAATCTACTTACCCGTTATGCTTTACGGGTGAAATTCGTAGCGTAAAATATCCGGCTATAAAGGTAATTCTTGTAGTAAAAACGGGCATGATAACGGATGGCGAGAAAATTTGAAGATAGTACGATGAAGCCAGGAAATTCACTGAGGAGGTTGGCTGATGGAGCTTGTTCTTGATTTTCCCAGAGTGAAAGCTCTGGTAGAAAATTACACGGAGAAAATTGATTCCATTATCGATGGGTATGCTGATAAGAAGGAACAATTGATATCACTACTTCAGGATGTCCAGGCTGAGTTTAACTATCTTCCTCAAGATATATTGATAAGAATCAGCCAGAAGCTGGATATTCCCCTGAGCCAGGTTTTTGGTGTAGCCACCTTTTTCAAGTCCTTCAGTCTGAAGCCGAGAGGTCGCCATCTGGTAACCATCTGTCTTGGCACAGCCTGCCATGTGAGGGGAAGTCAAAGACTGGTCGACAAGATGGAAAGGAATTACGGAATAAAACCTGGTGAAACAACGGAGGACAAGAGATTCAGCCTGGAGACGGTTAACTGTCTGGGTTGCTGTGCTCTCGGCCCGGTAATGGTTGTAGACGGGAAGTATGAGAGCCAGATGAACGCCGATAAGCTTGACCGTGTTTTAAGGAGATATAAATAACTTGCAAAGGAGCGTGACATGGTAGAGCAGGTACGAAAGTTATTAGAACAGAAAGTGAAAAGTCCCGCTGAACTAGAGAACCTGCGGCAGTCCATACTTCAGAAAAGAGACCCGAAACGTACCTGCATATCAGTGTGCGGTGGTACCGGTTGCCTTGCCTCCGGGGCTGAGGAAGTTGTCGATGCTTTTATTGATGAAATCGAAAAAAGAGAACTCCAGGTGAATGTTGAACTCAAGGAAACAGGTTGTCATGGCTTCTGTGAACGGGGACCGGTAGTAGTCATTCGACCGAAGAATATTTTTTATCAGCGGGTAAAGCCAGAGGATGTACCAGAGATTGTCTCCAAAACCGTACTGAAACACAGAATCATTGAGCGGCTGCTCTATGAGGACCCGGTAACAACCGAGATGGTTGTCCATGAAACTGATGTTCCCTTCTACAAGAGGCAAACACGCATAATCTTTGGCGCTAATGGAGAAATTGACCCAACAGATATTGAAGATTACGTTGCCATCGGGGGTTATTCTGCTCTGAGCAAAGCCCTTTCCCAAATCACTCCAGAAAAGATTATTGAGGAGATAAAAAGGTCCGGTCTGCGGGGCAGGGGTGGAGCTGGTTTCCCCACAGGCAGTAAGTGGCAATCCTGCCTTGACACCAAGTCTGATACTAAATACGTAATCTGTAATGCTGATGAGGGTGACCCCGGTGCTTATCAGGATAGAAGCCTTCTTGAAGGTAATCCCCACAGTGTCCTGGAGGGGATGATTATTGGTGCCTATGCTATTGGCTCACACGAAGGTTATATCTATGTCCGCAATGAATATCCTTTAGCAGTAAGTCATGCCAGAGTGGCAATCGAGCAGGCGATGGATTACGGGCTGCTGGGAGATAACATACTGGGCTCTGGTTTCAATTTCAGGGTAAAGATAAATAAAGGAGGTGGTGCCTTCGTCTGCGGTGAGTCCAGCGCTCTAATGGCATCACTTGAGGGCAAGATAGGAGAGCCAAGAGCTAAATATACTCACATGTCAGAGAAGGGTTTGTGGGATAGTCCCAGCCTTTTAAATAATGTTAAAACCTGGGCTAATGTGCCGCTGATAATAAACAAAGGGGCGGACTGGTATTCTCAGATTGGAACGGCTGGCAGCAAGGGAACGATGATATTTTCCCTGGTGGGAAATATCAACAACACCGGTCTGGTAGAGGTACCCATGGGAATAACCCTGAGGGAGATGATTTACGACATCGGAGGAGGCATCCCGAACGATAAGAAGTTCAAGGCGGTGCAGACCGGTGGCCCTTCAGGTGGTTGTATCCCCGAACAATACCTTGACACACCAGTGGATTTTGATGAGCTCACCAAGCTCGGTTCAATGATGGGCTCCGGGGGCATGATAGTGATGGATGAGGACACCTGTATGGTTGATGTTGCCAGGTACTTTATTGAGTTCCTTAAGGGAGAATCGTGCGGCAAGTGCGTCCCCTGTCGAGAGGGTTTAAAAAGGATGAGCGAGATCCTGAGCAATATTACCCGGGGAAAGGGTAAACGAGAAGACCTTGATACACTGGAAGACCTGGCAGGAATTCTAAAGGATGGTGCCCTTTGTGCCCTGGGAACAGGTGCTGCCAATCCAGTGCTTAGCACCCTCCGTTACTTCAGGGATGAGTACATAGCTCATATTGATGAGAAAAGGTGTCCAGCAGGTGTCTGTCGAGAGCTGATTCAGTATTCCATTGACCCTGAGAAGTGTGAAGGTTGTCTCAGATGCTTGAGAGCATGTCCCACGGGTGCCATTAGTGGAGAGAAAAGGCAATCCCACACAATCAATCAGGGTATGTGTATCAAGTGCGGCGCTTGCTATGAGGTTTGTAAGTTTCACGCAGTGATTAAACATTGAAAGGAAGTGAGTAATGGCAAAATATTGGATTAATGGAGAAACATGGGTCGATGTAGAGGATGCTGACGGGCTTAATGTGGTTCACTTAACGGTTGATGATAAACCGATTGCGGTATCCGGTGGCCAGACAATCTTGGAAGCTGTGGAACGTAAGCCAGGTATTGGAAACATACCGGCTCTTTGTTATCATCCGGCAGTTAAACCCTATGGGGCTTGCAGGATATGCACCGTCGAAGTAAGCGAGGATGGAGGCTCCAAATTTAAGTTTGTAGCCGCCTGCCTTTATAAAGTGAAGGAGGGCCTGATAGTCAAGACCAATACGGAAAAGGTGAGGAAGCTACGGAAAGGGATTATTGAACTTCTGCTGGCAAGATGTCCCAACGTAAAGAGGATACAGGAGTTAGCCAAAGAATATGGAGTGGAGAAGCCGAGATTTGTTCTGGGAGATCAAGACTGTATCCTCTGTGGTCTATGTGTCAGAGCCTGCCAGGAGATAATAGGAAAGTCGGCGATAAGCCTGGTTAACCGGGGTATCTATAGAGAGGTAGCTGCTCCCTTCTATGCCTATGAACTGGGTGGGGAATGTATTGGTTGCGGTGATTGCGCCTTCGTTTGCCCTACCGGTGCCATTGAGATGGGGCCTGACGGAAAACCTGTCCTTCCCAGGGTAAGGATACCCTATGCTGAAATCGAAGCAATGATGAAAAAGGAAGCAGTAGTTACTTCATAAAGCTAGACTGCCGTTAAGGGACGTAAAGTAGCACAGCCAGCGGACATTGATTGCATTATAGGTTTGTTCCTGAGATTTTACGCTGGCTGTGTCTCTGTTTATTAGGGGAGCTTTATCGCAGCTCAAGCGGGTTAAGGGCGTATCTATATATTAACAACACTATTATGCCGGCATTGACGGGTCATATAGTAGCGCTTTTTTCTTCCCCACCTCATACCGAAGATATTCACTGAAACCACCTGTATAAATCTACACCAAACAAAGCTTGCGTGTTCAGAAGCTATACTGTAAAATAACCTTTAACTGGAGTAGAAAGAAAATTCAGAAATGATAAATATTCCCGTTCTGGTCCTGAACAAGACATATGAGCCGCTAAATATATGTAGAGTTCGAAGGGCAGTAACCTTAATCTTTCAGAATAAAGCTGAGTTGCTGGAAAACGGTTCCGGTTTTATTCATTCGGTAAACCGTGATTTTCCGGTGCCTTCCGTAATACGTCTGGCTTCAATGGTAAAACGCCCGCAGCGCCGTGAACGTAAACTTACCAGACTGGAAGTCTTCAGACGTGACCGGTATACCTGCCAGTATTGCGGTAAAGAGACCCGGAATCTTACCCTTGACCATGTCATACCTCGTTACCGGGATGGTCAGCATACCTGGGAGAACGTGGTCAGTGCCTGTGTTCCTTGTAATCGGCGTAAGGCAGGCAGGACTCCCGCTGAGGCAAGGATGAAATTACGCCAGCAGCCTTTACGACCCCGCGCCACCGGCCTCTTTTACATTCCCTCTCATTATCCTCAGGTGCGGTCCGAGTGGCAGAAGTACCTCCCCCAATAAGATACCACTATCAGAAGTCAATAATGGACTCCCCGGGTTCTATTTGTATGTGGTTGTTTTCATTAATCTCACCCCCGCCTGCCAAAGTCTTGTACGGCGGGCAGGCCTTGCCCTTCAGGGTGAACCCCTCGGCTATGAAAATACTAAATACTAATATCTAAATCCTAAATTACAGAAATTGTGATATTTGGAGTTCAGGATTTTGTGCTTGGTACTTTCACCGAGCAGGGGAAATAAGGGGGTGAGTTAAAATATCAACCGAAACCAAGTAGGCATTATCGGGGGATGTTGTCAGTTACTCTTCCGTTTCTGAGATGTATGGCGGCTCATGCACTAACCGGGCAAGGATATCGTACCAGGTATAATCCACCAGAGCCACGTCGTTTGTATTGGGAGCTCTTACATAATAATAGGCGCCGTTCGGTGTTGCATCGCCCACATTGATATTCATTACATACTCGTCCGCTAACGTCAGGATTATCTTCATTTTGGGGTCGGTAAGGCCAAACTCAGTAAGTTTCTCTATCGAGGCATCTTCGGCTATTATCCTGTTGGCTCCAGGACCGCTTAGTAGCAGCGGTATTCCGCCTCCCCACCGTTGTGTATCGACCGGTGTTCTCTCATCATCGTCGAAGTACCAGGGGAACTTGTCCTCTTCACTTATTTTGATAAATGATTGGCTCATGTTCTCCCTGGGAAGTTCAATGGTGATATGTACAATGTCCTCCATCTCTATCATCCAGACGAACTCTTGAGTCTCGGGAGCTTCGGGGACCTCGGGTATATTGGCGAAATAATAAACGCCTCCAATAACAAGGAGAATTATCAGTAGAATTTGGATGTTCTGGAGTCTCAAGAAATTACCTCCCTGGGATAAATGTATCTGGTTATCTTCTTCGCCACCAGATGACAGCGCCTGCTATCAGTACCAGTACTGGCAGCAGGCCGATACTTGATACCCGTATGAAAGTCTGTTCTGCGGGTTCCACGACCAGGCTGCGGTAGGGGAGTACCTTCCGCTCTATCGAGATTAATTGCTCGCCCATCGTCATCAGTTCTATCAGGCTGAGAAACAGATAGCCGTTATCAGCGTTATAGAAGTGCTGGTTCGATGCGAAGTCGGAATCACCGACTACAATCAGGCGGACGTCGTTTTGCTCCTCCTCTGGTACTGTTTCTTCCTCATCTTCTTCCGGAGGTATATAGGCAACAAATACCCCGATGGCTCTGGAGCCTATCTTATCTATTCCTTCGCTAAAAATGGGTTCCTCGTCGGGAGTGAATTCGGTTTCTGCCCAGGTATAGACGCTGGTATAGAAAAGCGGATATATCATCAAGTCTTCGGGGTATTCTTCTTTCGGTAAAATTGATGCGGCACCCGGGAAATAGACTTCCGTCAGCCCGAACTCATTGTTGGTCCTGGGTACCAGTGGTGTATTAACATTTGTGTAGTATGTATATGAGTCTATTATCGTTCCATCCTCTATCTCCAGGTACCAGTTGTCGAGTAACGCCTTGATGTCATCTGGGGGGTCCGGGTTCACCAGTATCAGGACACGCCCGTCATTTTCCAGATATTCCTTGATGATTCTGTATTCAAGTGCTGTGAAGGCTCGCTGAGGTCCGGCTATTACCAGACCGGAGCAGTCCTCGGGTATAGCCTGGTAGACCATGAGGTCGAGAATCTCAGTTTTATATAGATTGTCCAGCAAGCCCTGGTTGGCGTAGGCGTATTCCTGTGTGGGAATCGCTTCACCGTGACCGGTGAGGAAGTAAATCGTCTTCTGGGTGATACCGGTAACCTCGAGGATGGCGCTGGTAAACGAGTGTTCGGCTTGCTGGTAAATAAGGTCCGGCGTAACCGTCCGTCTTCCGACAGAGCTTTCAAAGACGATACTCATATACTGGTCGATGTTATACTTTTTTGCCTCGTCTGGCTGCTCGTCCGGGTCGATTACTTTCACGGTCAATTGGTCGGTATAATTCTGATATTCCTCAAGCAGGTTGGTAGCATAGGTATCGAGACCAAGTCCGGACGGGTCGGTGGGAATAAAGAAGCATATTACATCCACCGGCATTTCTATGTTGCTGAGGACGTCTTTCGTCTGCGAGGTAAGCGTGAACTGTGATAACTCGGTAATATCGAAGCTTTTATGGTACTTGATACTGATGGCGTTTACCAGCAGGGTGATACCTATAAAAACTGATATCATTACCGTGGTGCCGGCGCTGAATTTGCCCCGTTTGCCGGTAATGGCGCCTCTGACTTTACTAAAATCTATGATGAGGGCGCCAATTAACAGCGCAGCACCGAGAGCCATTATCATCCAGGCGGCTAAACTTATATTAGGGAGTACCACCAGGATTACCAGACCAATCAGTAGAGAAGCCAGACCGAGTCCGGATATGAGTCCCGTGTAATTATAAATAGGAGGCGTAGTACGCATCTAGCTCCACCTGCTGTTGTCGATAGACCTGATTGCCAGGAACAGGAACAATACGGTGACACTCAGGTAGTATATGATACCCTGAGTATTTATTATTCCCGTGAGGAAATCAGGGTAATAATATGCGAGCGAGAAGTAATTAATCAGGTCGCTCCAGCCTTCCGGAAGGTACGGGGCTGCCATGCTTATGAACCAGAGACCGAAAAGGATGCCCCCGGAAACCACCGCTGCTACAATCTGGTTCGACGTAAGTGTCGAAGAGAAAATCCCTACCGACAGGCATGTCATTCCTAGAAGGAACATGCCGAGATAACCTGAAACGATAGGTCCGGGGTCCGGGTCTCCGTAAATCTCGAGCAGCAACGGATAATAAAGAGTGAGGACAAGCATAACGACCAGCATACCGAGGCTGCCCAGGAATTTTCCGAGTATCAGTTCGCTGTCCCGTATCGGGGCTGTCATAAGCAATTCCATCGTGCCCAGCTTTCTTTCTTCCGCAATCAGGCGCATGGTGATTACGGCAGCCATTAACAGGAGTACCAGACTGCCGTACTCCAGAAAGCCGCTGATACTGGTCTCGTAATATGCTGCTGATGTAAAAATACTGAAGAAGAGACCGGAAAGAGCCAGGAAAACACAGACAACTATATATGCCATCGGTGATGACAGGTATGACAGGAATTCCTTTTTGGCAATGGTCAGAGTATTTTTCACTCTGCTTCTTCTTCTCCTCTTTCCACGTTAAAGCTGATATTATCTACCGCAAGACGTTTGCCGTAGTATTTTGTTGGATTATTTACTCTTATCGTATTTCTGTGCCTGCTTTTACAAGTCAGAGTCGGACTCAGTTGTTATTCGTTGAGTTTCTGTAACTGCCAGTTTATCCAACTATAGGTCGTCGAGTCAAAGTTTCCGTTAATCCCTCTATAGTGTATATCATACTCTTGCATCTTATAATTAATCCAGTCACTATAGGCATTGTCGTACACTGTATCCAGGTATTCCTCATTTATCTCCCGGTCATCAGCTTTTTCTGACACCAGAAATAGATAGTAGTTAACCAGCGCGGGAGAAGCGGGGTCGGTTACAGATGAATTGTATAAAGGCATGGGCTCACTTATTTCTCCGACGTCAAGACTAAAAATTATGTCGTCATACCTGCTGTCGAGAGCGACTCCGCGGGGTATCCAGCCGATATCACCTCCATTTTCCCCGGATGCCGTATCCATAGATAGTTCACTGGCAAGGTCGGCAAAATTCTCTCCCGCCTCCAGCCTGGCTATCGCATCTAAAGCATCATCTTCGGTGTCGAGTAAGATAATATGAAGGTGAACCTGCTCGGCTGTTGTGGGTGTTACCGAAGATATTAACTCGCGGAAATACTCTGACAGTATAGCAGTAGCCGTTATTTCTCTAAACTCTTTATCCGATAGTCCGCTATCGTTTAGGCGCTGTCGGTACCATTCTCTGAACTCACTCTCCGTAATACCCTCACTCCCTCCCTGTGCCATCTCTCTCAATTTCTGGTCAATAGCTTCGTCACTGGGTTCCAGTTCGAGTAGTTCAGCTTCTTTTTGTATGATAATCTCCCGGGAGAGGGAAGTAAGCATACTCATGGGATCGGAACCGGCTGCATGACACCTTCTTACAAATTTGTCCATTCTGACACTGATGCCATCCACCGTAATTACGTCAATACGGTAATATTTCTGGTCTTCACTGAATAATTGGTTTATCACTACTATGAGTATTATCAGAACAATGAATATAGCGGTAACTACTATAGTTAACCGCCTGCCGTGCCAAACGCTTTCAGGGGTTTGTAATTCGGCAACCTGCTCTGCTACTCTTTTTTTTGGTCGTCTTCTCTTGGATTTAGACATAACTTACCTGCATTTGATTGGCTGTTCTGGGTCACTTAATGCGGTGATAAAACGACCGCCTGCGGTGGAAAAACAACCTCCGTTTCTCCATCTACTGGCGGAGCTCGCTGTTATACCAAGTTCTAACGGTCTAAACCCGGTGACAGGCAACCCAGTGTTCATTGCCGATATCCCGGAATTCCGGTGTCGCTTCCCTGCATATGTCAATTGCCATATGACATCTGGGGTGGAAATTACATCCGGGAGGAGGGTTTACTGGACTGGGAACGTCGCCGGTGAGTAATACCCGCCTTCTCTGGCGGTCAACAACAGGGTCAGGAATGGGGACTGCTGAGAGCAGTGCCTGAGTGTAAGGGTGGAGCGGGTTATCATAAAGCTCGTCGCTGTTAGTAATCTCCACAATCTTACCCAGATACATGACCGCCACACGGTCACTTATATGACGGACCACGGAGAGGTCATGGGCAATAAAGAGATAGGTGAGTTTCATTTCCTCTCGCAGTCTTATCAGTAGCGTTATAATCTGTGTCTGGATGGAAACATCAAGCGCTGATACAGGCTCATCGCAGATAATCAGTTCCGGTCTTGTTGCCAGAGCCCGGGCAATACCGAGACGCTGTCGCTGGCCACCGCTGAACTCATGTGGATAACGTTCTGCCATAAATGGTTCAAGCTGTACCAGCCGGAACAGTTCTGCAACCTGCTCGTCGTATTCTTTTCCTTTTACCAGCTTATGAACCAGCATCGGTTCACCGACCAGGCCGCCGGCGGTCATGCGGGGGTCAAGTGAGGCATAGGGGTCCTGGAATATCAGCTGCATGTCCCTTCGGACCGGTCGCATTTGTTTGGTATTCAGTTTGCTGATTTCTCTGCCGTCGAAAACCACTTTACCGCTGGTAATCTTATAAAGCTGGAGGATGCAGCGTCCGGTTGTTGTTTTACCGCAACCGCTTTCTCCTACCAGCCCCAGGGTTTCACCTCTTTTAATGTAGAAGTTGACCCCGTCTACCGCTTTGACGTCGCCTACTTTCCTTCGCATAACGCCGGCAAGTACCGGGAAATACATATGCAGGTCTTCTATTTCGACTAAGTTTTCAGTTTGTGCCATTAAGTTTCCCTCTTAAATATATCGTACTCTTCTCTTCTCCAGCAGGCGGATGTGTGGTTATCGCCGACCTCTTCTAGTTCGGGTTTCTCCTCAAAGCATTGTTCGATAGCAAAATGGCAGCGAGGGGAGAAAGAACAGCCTTTGGGTAATCGAGCCAGGTGTGGGGGCAAACCGTCGATAACGTAAAGTTTCCGTTTCTTGGGTAGATCCAGCCGGGGGACGGAGCCGATTAGTCCCATCGTATATGGATGCCTTGGTTCGCTGTAAATTGCGTCCGTCGGTCCTGATTCCACCAGCCGGCCGGCATACATAACGTTCACGCGGTCCACATAACGGGCGACGATACCCAGGTTATGGGTGATTAATATAACCGCAGTGCCGAATTGATTTCTTAAATTATCGATTAACTCCAGAAGCTGCGCCTGAACGGTAACGTCTACCGAGGTAGTAGGTTCGTCGGCAATTATGAGGTCGGGATTGCAGGCAAGTGCCATAGCCATCATAATACGTTGCTGCATACCTCCGCTGAACTGATAAGGATAGTCTGAAGCCCGTCTTTCAGCATCCGGAATGCCGACCAGCTTAATCAGCCTGACGGCTTCTTCAACTCCCTCCGCCCTGCTTATGCCGCGATGAAGCTCCAGCGATTCGGACAGCTGAAGCTTTACGGTAAGTACAGGATTGAGTGATGTAGTCGGTTCCTGGAAGACCATGGCAATCTGGGCGCCTCTTATTTTACGGAGTTCCTCCTCGCTAACCTGGAGAAGGTCCTGCCCCTTGAACAAAATCTTACCGCCGACGATGATGCCAGGCGGATAGGGGATAAGGCGAAGGATTGAGAGAGCACTGACGCTTTTACCACAAGCGCTTTCACCGACTAAGCCTACGGATTCTCCCTTGTTGACATAATACGAAAGCCGGTCTACCGCCCTGACTTCTCCCTCTTCCGTGTAGAAATATGTCCTGAGGTCTTGGATGTCGATAACTTTCTCTGCGATCTCAAATCACCTCGTTTCTACAAAACTACCGCCCTTTTAGAGCTGATAAATAATAAACCTATGTAGTTTGGCGCAGCTTTTCGGCTTCAGTCATTTTCTTTTCCGCCAGCTTCTGGAGCTTCTCCTGTGTTACTCCGCCGTAGCGTCCGAGTCCGCCTCTTAATCTCGGGTCAAACAGGTCTCTGACTGCATCACCGAGCATGTTGACACCGTACACTACCACGGCCAGAGCTAGCCCGGGCCATAATGCCATCCAGGGTGCCTGAAGCATGTACTGGCGTCCTGTGCCGCTGAGCATACCTCCCCAACTGGGAACCGGAGGTGGGATACCGAAACCAAGGAAGCTCAGTGATGCCTCGGCGAGAATGAATCCACCCAGACCGGTTGAAAAACCAATAATCATTATGGGTAAAACATTAGGGAGAACGTGTCTTATCAGAATCCTTGAGGTTGGGACACCGATAGCCCTGGCAGCTTCAAAATACACGTCCTCTTTAATCATAATAACGGCGCTTCTCGTTACCCTGGAGCCGCCGCCGAGCCCCATCGATACTCCTAACACAACTACGACCTGAAGCAGCCCCGGACCCAGGATGGACATTACGATAAGGTAGAGAACCAGTCCGGGGAAGCACATCCAGGCATCAACGAACCTCTGGACGACCATATCGTATTTACCGCCAAAGAATCCGGAAATGGCTCCTACCAGAAAGCCTACCACTGTAGCGATACTGGAACCGGCCAGAGCCACTATCATAGATATACGAGCTCCAAAGATAATGCGACTCAGCAGGTCACGACCAAGATTATCGCATCCCAGAATGTGTGCGGGAGATGGACCATCCAGGCGGTCGGATAGAATGATTTCGTTGTATCCGTAAGGAGCTATAACCTCGGAAAAAATACCGGCAAGAAACAGGACTATGACGATAACCAGTCCTACCGTCCCGAGCGGCTTTTCTTTAACCATCCTGATAAAGAAATCGGCTGTCGCGTTGCGTCTCTTTCGTATCGACGAAGACTGTGAGGTCATATCTTCTTGGACATTTGCCATTTTCTATAATACTCCTATCGATACTGTACCCTAGGGTCCATCCAGGCGTAAGTAATGTCCACCACCAGATTCATCAACAGTACAGTGGTAGCCATGACCAGGTTAATTCCAGAGATGATAGGATAGTCCCTCTGAGTTAGAGCTTCAAACGTAAGCCGGCCTACTCCAGGCAGACAGAATATCTGCTCCATGATAACCGAACCGGCGATTAGCATGGGCAGCATCATTCCTGCTATTGTAACGACCGGCATCAGTGCGTTTTTAAGGGCATGCCTGTAAATGACTGTTCTTTCGGCAAGTCCCTTGGACCAGGCTGTCCTGATGTAGTCCTGTCTCATTACTTCGAGTACCATGGTACGAATCATTCTCATCAGAGAACCGGACATCTGCGTGCCCATCAGGAAGCCAGGTAGCAGAAACTGTATTAAATTACCCCCTGGATTGTCAATAAAGGGTATATATTCCAGAGACGGCGTCCAGCCCCACAGGATTGAAGGGTAAACTATTACCATCGTTGCCAGCCAGAAACCGGGCACGGACAGCATAACAATTGCGAAACTTCTCCCGAGGTAGTCGAGAGCAGTGTCCTGACGTAGCGCTGAATAAATTCCTATAGGCATTGCCAGCAGCCAGCCGGTTATCATGGAAATTAGACCAAGTTCGATTGATACTGGCAGCCTTTCGAGCAACTCGGTGCCAACGGGTTTGTTTTTCCACAGTGACTCACCGAGGTAACCCTGCACAACTCCTTTGAATACTCCGTCAACGTCAGCGTCTGGAATGAAGCCCATCCAGCGTGCGTACTGTTTGAGCATGGGTTGGTCCAGTCCCATTGCTGCTCGGAGGTAATCTGCTGTAAGTTCTGCGCCCATTCCCGATTGCTCGGACATCTGAGCGAGCATCATATCAATAACGTCACCGGGGACAAAACGGACTAGGAGAAATACCAAAATAGTGATAAGAAATAATGTGGGTATAATCAAAAAAAGCCTTCTGATTATATATGCACGCATATTATCCCCTTCATTGCCGGCAGTGCCTCACTTTAGCACTAACAGTTGTCATTAAGGATAACGCCTAATAAGCCTCACCACAACCCCGCTATACTACGTTTAACCCTTATATCATAGGCAATATTTGTTTGTCAATACTGGATTTTATGAAAAAAACTAATTTTTCGGGTAAAAAATTAGTTAGGTGTTTATAGCATACCGTTTCTGCTTTGTCAAGCGGTTATTTATCTTCCAATCTGTTCATCTTGCTTAACTTCCTTCTCCTCAATTCTACGTATCGGTAACTCTACAACAAACGTGGTCCCTCTGCCCAGCTCACTTTCAGCATAAAGCCTGCCGCCGTGTTCGGCTACTATACCGTAGCAGATGCTGAGACCAAGTCCGGTCCCTTTACCCACCTCTTTGGTGGTGAAAAACGGGTCGAACAGGCGTGACAGATTCTCTGACGCAATACCGGGACCGTTATCCGCAAAGGAGGCTTTTATTATATCTCCGGCTCTTTCTGTAGTTATAGTCAGGTCTCCTCTACCATGGGCTTCTTTCATGAAAAATTCTGCATTAATGATAATGTTGAAAAATACCTGCTGCAGACGTGAAGGGTCAGCAATTATCTCCGGCACGTCTGGAGAAAACGAGGTATGTATTTGTATATTGCTGACTCTTTGTTCATATCCCCGTAAATCAAGAATGGTCTGAATAATATCGTTTATGTTGCTCTCAATCTGTTGTACATCCTGCTTTCGAGCGAAGGTAAGGAGGTGTCTGGCTATTTCAGAAGTGCGTTTTGCTTCACTGTTTATTATCTTCAGGTCTTCCTTTATATCATCAGGGACATCTTCTCTATCCATAAGCAGCTCGGAGAAACCGATTACTCCGGTAAGTGGATTATTAATCTCATGGGCAATGCCGGCTGATAATTCACCAATGGAAGCAAGACGGTCGGTAAGGATGAGTTGCTCTTCCATTTTGCTGCGTTCTTCCTCTGCCCTCTTTCGCTCGGTTATGTCCATAAAATTTCCTAAAGTAGCGCGCTTTCCCTCATAGTAGATAGAAGAAACCGTCTCCATAGCCCAACGGATTTCTCCGTCACGGTTATAGACCCTGAACTCATAGGGAGAAGTACGCTCACCCTTCAACATCCGCGTTGCCGCGTCTCTTGCTTTCTCTCTGTCTTCATGATGAACAAGTTGACCTGGTTCCATATTCACGAGCTCTTCTTCGCTGTATCCTGTTGCCTGCGCAAACTGGTGATTGACGAAGCGGTACTTTCCGTCCTGGAAAATATAGACACCGATAGGTGAGTTTCTGGCAAGGGTAATGTATAGCTCTTCTATCTGTTTGCGCTCGGTGATGTCCACTACAACCGAGCGGCCTCCAGATACCCGGCCAACCTCGTCTTTAATTGGAGTGACAGAAAGCAACCCGTAGACTTTTTGTCCATCTTTCCTCTGATAGACCATCTCCTCGTTTGATACAGCGATGCCCTGGCTAAATAATGACTCGGTTATTTCACTTGCCTTGGCTATCGATTCTTCAGCGTAAATGTCCGAAACATGCATTTTTATTAGTTCTTCGGATGAATAACCAGTAAAGCTCTCGGTTGCTTTATTGACCGCTCTTATAATACCGTCTGTGCCGACGGAGAAGTAGGCTACCGGTGCACTGTAATACAGGTCGAGGAATCTTGCCTCCGATTGCTTTAGTCTCTCCTCAGTCTGTTTGTGGGCGGTAATGTCAGTGATATAATGGATATACAGGTCTTCATTGTATGGTACCCACCTGACCTCGTAATAGTTATCTCCAAACTTAATGGCATCCAGTTGCCTTGACTCACCCGTTTCCCATAATTCTGAAGCAAGGCAAAACGGGCAGGGTTCCTTCCCCTTGGCAATTACTTCATAGCACGTTTTTCCAGGGATGGCTCCTAGACTCCTGGCGTGTGCGTTGGATACAACTATCTCTCTTGTCCCTTTTTTAATGACCATGGCAGCACACGGAAGATTATCGAGGAGAATATTATTCAGGTTTTCCAGTTCGTCGCTTTTCATCTCTTACCCCCGTATATAACGAGAAGTTATATTTGTCGCTTGGTTTGTGTGGGATGGCAATACCACCCGGGTTTGTTTATTTAGGTTATTGTGTTGTTTCCTTTTTTCTACTTATACGCTTATTAGCGTAATATATGACAAACGGTACTACAGTAATTACAAGAATTATCAGAAGTGAGTTAAGTCCTGTGACTCTGATTTTAAATAAAACATTTGCCACGAAAACACTTAACACTACCAGAGCTATTGATAAGCCAAAGGAAAGAACTACTCTCTCTATGTGATTGACCTGTTTGAAAATGACCAGTGTCCAGGCAAAGCCGGGTAGGAAAAAGACCAGGACGATACTTAGAATTACTCTGATTACTGGTACCTTATCAATAAACGGCAGAGCAAGGTCAAAGAAACTCTTTACAGGAGATGACCAGTCCATACTTGTCCACCCCCGGTTATTATTCGGTGTTAGTGTTTCAGCATTTTACACCCAATCAAGCCGTTTATTCAACGGGTATGTATGGGGTGAGACAAATAGCAGTAAAAAATAGGACGAATGGGGTATTGACTTTTTATTCAACACCTAATATAGTAAGGTTTCAGTACAGGTAAATGGAAAGCATAGAATTCGGGGATAAGTTAAGGAAATTAAGGAAGCAGGCTGGTCTCAGCCAGAGGAAGCTGGCTGACAGGGTTGGCATTGACTATTCATATT
>CAZBAN010000016.1:0-36653 GCA_964489895.1 uncultured Dehalococcoidales bacterium | reverse complement strand
TCCGGTACCCGCTCCTTGTTGTCCGGATTTGATGTGTTCACACTAAGTAAGAACCCGGAAAGGCGATGTTCTGTCCGGGTTTATTCCTGTTCGGCGAGTTTGGGATTGAGTGTTACGGCGCCGGAGGCAATATAGGGATAGCCCTCGGGCGGTGTGACGGGAGTGCGAAAACGCCCGCTCTCTTCCAGGGCGGTTATAAACTGTCTGAATACCAGGTAGCTGGGTGTCTCGCAGTTGAAACGGATGCTGATTCCGTCATGTTCGATTGCCGGGATAGAGACGTCAAGCTCTTTTGCCAGATTCCATAAAGTCTCCAGGTCTTCCACAAAACCACCGCCCATATCGACTATGGTAGTGTGTTCGCTAATCATCTGTTGCAGCGGCACACGTTTGGCGAGTTCTTCCTTCCTCATGTTCAGCAGGCTGTTAATCCCGTCAAACTTTCTTTCAAGTGTACCTGTTTCATTCATGGTATCGGAGATTACCTGGTACAGGGGAATGAGCAGGACCAGGGCAGCGACAAAGGCTATTCCGAGATATGTCTGTTTATTTGTAGGTCTCCATGGTCGGTATGACTTTGGTAGCAGATTGATACTGGGTGTCAGGTACAGATTGCCATCCGTGTCTCCTGAAGCTGTCATTGATTGCAGGGCGAGACCGATATTAACTGCGTATTGAGATACCGGCAGGTGCTCCGGGTATTCCAGAGCGGGTTCAAACTCCTCTACGGGATATTCTACGCTGGCTTTAATATCTTCTATCAGGTCGGAGTTTCCTGACATCTGTCCGGTGATGAAGAGGGGGTTGTTCCGGCTAAAAGGAAAGCCGGGACGGGTTGAATCGTAATAGTCTATCGTCAGTTCCAGGGCTGAAACCAGCTGTTCTACCTTTTCTTCTTTAGCGAGATTTTCCTGCTGCCAGGCAGTAGTACGTAAAACTTCAGCCATACCATCGGCAATAATTACTATGTCAAAGCTGTCCGGCTCGATATTGAGAATGAGAGCTTCTTCTCTGTTAACCGCTCTTGCCAGCGCCATTGTCTTGAGGTTGAGTACGCGGGTATTGAGTCCGGCTATTCTCAGTGTTTCCATTTGACTGTCTATCATCTCTCTGGGTACGGCGTGTACAAGTACCTGATGACCGCCTTCACCGACGCCGATGGAGTGCCAAGATATATACATATCTTCTTCGGATAAGGGCAGTATCTCTTCTACCACTTCAAGGACGCTTTGTTCCGTTACAGCGGCTTCCGGAGGAGTTGGTATTATCGTGATACGGCTCAGCGAATACAGGCCGCTGACACTGACGGTGACTTTGTTCGATTTTATATCGCTTGAACTCATGAGCTCCCTGATTATAGTTCCCAGGGCTCGTGGGTTAGTAATTATCCCATCCTCGAACATGCCAGGTTCGAGAGAATGGCTTGCCCACTTTGTTATCTGATTACCGTTCGTCTCTAAAAGCCTAATGCCTGTGCTATCTATCTCGAGAGTGACCAACCTATTATCGCTCCTTTGGTTTTCATAACTTGAGAATCTGTACTAGGATTTACTATAGATTTTGACATTCAGGGTAGCTCGAATTTCAAGTATAATTTCTTCGCGGGTCAGATATTCCTTCGCCGTTGAAACATCTTCTCCGTCCCACTGGCGGACTTCTCCATCGCTTTCACAGGTGTAGTAATATGTGGTAACAGGTATATCGATATAGTTTACAGTCTCGAATGAACCGGGGTTATCAAAGGGTATTTTGTCATGCTCATACAGAACATATCCCGCCCTTGGAGTGTCACTTCCCGTATAGCCTTTCTGAGCTGGAGGAGTGGTCATATCGGGGAACCCTTCAACGGTGTCGGTTGTAGAAGGGTCATCACCCATGAAATTGGTAGCGATACCAGCGGACTGGTGAATAGGGTTGTTCAATACAGATAAACCGTTATCTTCCATCATAGCTTGAACTGCTCCTATAACGTTGCGAAACTCCTCTCTCCTGCTGGCTTCTTCCCCTGTTGCGAGGGTCTTTAATTCAGTAGCGCCTATACCGGTCAACACCATGTTTTCCATCGTAGTGCCGGAATCAAGATCGGAGATGAAAGCCATAACGTTTTCATATTCACCCTGGACAAGGATGTTTTCGAAAATCATAATCTGATAGGTATTGCCACCTATTCTTTCCTGGCTGTATTTTGCAGCAGGGATGATGAATTTATTGCTACCTTGTTCGACGTCGATGCCACAATTTCTGGCCATATCGACGAGTTTGGAAATGGCTTCAATATCTGTTAGCGGGGTTAAGTTTTCCGTTATCTTTTCATATTTCTCGCGTAGCTCACTGCTTTTAGGCATTGGTTTGGATACAATCGCCTCCAGATTTGTAATCTGCTTTTCGAGGTCACTTTGTGCTGCTCCCTGCTGTATATAGATAAATCCGAATGAGCCATAGATAATCGCTATAAGACCGCATAGTACAAGGAAAGCGGTGCGATAAAATCTGGTGAATATTTGCTTAATGTTATCCATTTTTTACTTTGCTTGGCACGGTGTTACCGTATTATGGCGGTACCGGTTATAGATTCAAGCTAACAAACCGTTTGTTCAGATAAGGCAGCCTTCTAGGATTAGAATTTTGTGTGACTAGAAGAGCTTTTTCCTCACCGGTCCGGGATTAAGACTCAGTGGGTGAGTGTAAGTAAGGCTTGTTTTTAGGATTTCCATCTTTCGCGTAGAGCTTTTTGGACCTGCTCTTCTATCGTTTCTTCTATCGTCTCTTCTATCTTCTCCTCTATCGTTTCCCTAGTTGCCTTTTTCAACTCCCTCTCCAGTCTTAAAACCTCTTCGCGGTAGAAGCGGTTATACAGCATTTTCCCCCTTCTCCATCCGGTCAGCCAGACCATGGATAGTCCTACGGCAGCAACGGGGGCAACAACCTCCGGTCCCGCTTTTGTATACGTGACCAGGATTATAATTAAAATCAGGACGGCGAATAGGAAAATAGCTATATTAAGGTCCCATCTTGCATTTCTAGCTCTATCCCTTGCTGCGGATGCAACATCCTGTTCCATTTCCGGTGTAAGTAACTTGTCAGTCTTTTCTTCTTCTACCATTTCGTACCTCACAGTCTGAATTAACAAATTATAACATAATAGAGAACAATTACTCCTCTAATTTCTGCGAACAGATGTAACCCGGCAATTGCTTTATTAAAAAATCCCATGAAACTCATGCTCTATATTAGAAAGCTCCAGTGATACTGTACATTGGCATGAGTACGGACATAGTAATGAATCCGACGAACAGGGATATAAAGATAGTGGCGGCGGGTCCAATCATTGATACCATGGAAGACATTTTATCCTCAGCGGTAACTTCATAGAAATCAGCGACGACACCCATGGTAAAATCCAGCGTATTACTCTCCTCACCTACAATGACCATCTGTACCAGCAGGGGAGGGAACAGTTCAACGCGTGACATAGGTTCTGACAGTCCTTCCCCTAGAACAAGACCTTCATTCACCCTTGTCAGGGCATCCCGGAGATATCTGTTGTCGGTGGACTGGGGCATTAGTTCCATTATTTCCTGTAAGTTAAGTCCGGCGGCAATCAATACTGACATAGTACGGCTGAAGCGGGCTAACTCCGACATCAGATTGGCGATACCGATTCCCGGAGCAGTGAGTTTCATGCGGTCCAGAAATCTTCTTCCGGTAGGCTGTTTAACCAGCCAGAGTATCGCTGCTCCAAGTACCGCCAGGACTATTATGATAACAAGAGGTTTGGTGGTTATGAAATCTACAAAAGCTAACATAATCTTGGTAGGCAGCGGTAAGTCTACATTCAGAGATACGAACATCCCTACCATCTTGGGCATAACTACCGTCATAAGAACGACGCCGACTATCAGACCGATGCCCAGTATCATTGTCGGATAAGTGAGAGCTTTTTTAGCTTTTTTGGTTATTTCCCCCTGTTTCTCCATGAAGTCAGCCATGCTGTTCAGCGTTAATTCCAGATTACCTGTCCGTTCACCTACGGTAATGGTTCTGGCATAGATTTCGCTAAAAGCTTTTGAGTTTTTAGACACTGCCTGAGAAAAAGAGCTGCCGGCACGGAGGTCGTTAATAATGGACTCCTGTATCTTTGAGAATGCCCTGCTGCTGGTAACCTGTCCCTGGAGAATCTCCATAGCTGGCAGGAGTGATATGCCTGACCTGAGTAATGTAGCGAGCTGGCGAGAGAAGATAATTACATCTTTCGGTTTTACCCTGAATATGGTAGGAAAAGCCTCTTCGAGGCTCCACATAGAGGGAACAACCTCTACGTTTACCGGGGTATAGCCCTGCGTAATCAGAGCACGTTCGGCGTCAATCTCACCGGCGGCTTTCAAGGTGCCCTTGATTAATTTCCCTTGAGGAGTTGTAGCCTCGTACCGGAAAGCTATAAGGTCCTTTTGTTTTTCGGCAGTATCAGCGGCTCGTGCCATTTTCCTCCTCTTAGCCCACAGAGTAGACGTTACGTATCACTTCATAGGGAGTGGTTAGGCCACTCTTGACCTTCAACATCCCGTCATGCCACAAAGAGACCGTACCTTCTTTGTGAGCCTGTGCTTTGACTTCATCGGTGCTGGCACCAGTTAAAACCATTCTTCTTATAGACTCACTCATAACCATCACTTCGAAAATACCAGCCCGTCCGAGATAGCCGGTATTGGCGCAGAAGTTACAGCCGGCGCCAACGAGGAATTCTGTTTGTTTCTCCTGCATTTCTTCCTCATAAGCCATCTGTTCGTCCTCGGGAACAGGCGTGGGGCGGGAGCAGTACGGGCAGACACGCCGTACCATACGTTGAGCGGTAATACCGACCACGGCTGAGGAGAAAAGGAACGGTTCTACACCGAGGTCTATCATCCTGAATATGACACTTGCTGTATCATTGGCATGGACCGAGGACATAACAAGGTGACCGGTTAAGGATGCCTGGGTGGCTATCTGGGCTGTCTCTGCATCTCGTATCTCTCCGACCAGAATAACGTCGGGGTCGAGTCTCATTGCAGCCCTTAGCCCCGTAGCAAAGGTCAGTCCGGCGGCAGGATTTACCTGCATCTGATTAATATTATTGAACCGGTATTCTACCGGGTCTTCGATGGTGAGTATATTACGTCCGACGTCATCAAGCTGGTTGACTGTGGCGTACTGAGTTGTTGTCTTCCCGGAACCAGTGGGGCCACTTATCAGTATCATTCCAAAGGGACTCTTCACCATGTCTAAGTAGTGTTCCAAAGTCGAGGGTAGAAATCCTATTTCTTCCAGAGGTAGGAAGGCAAAGGCTTTGTCCAGGATACGAAGCACCACCATTTCTCCGTATACTGTGGCGGTGGTGGCTACCCGGATATCCACGTCTCTGTCTCCCATGTCAAACGTGATTTGACCATCCTGAGGGCGGCGGCGTTCGGCAATATTCAAACCTGCCATAATCTTCACACGGGACAGCAGCGGTGGATGAACGCTCAAAGGTAAGGACATGACATCATGTAAAATACCGTCGATGCGGTAACGGACACGCAGTCTATCTTCCTGAGGCTCGATATGGATATCAGACGCCCGGTCTCTCACCGCCTGTTTGATAAGCAGGTCGATAGCCCGGACAACGGGAGCCTGAGCTATTGCTTCGGCGGAGACGCGTGTCTCGGTAGTTATCCTGGCTCTCTGGAATCGTGTCGGGATTTGACTGAGCTGCTTTTCGATTTCTCCACCTACCCTGTAGGTGAGGTCAATCATTTCCTGAATATCCTGAAACGTGCTCAGGACCGGCTCAATCCTCTTTCTTGTAAGAGCTGCCAGTTCCTCCATAGTCTGAATGTCCCTCGGGTCTTCCATGGCTAATACCAGAGTACCGTCAGTGACATCAATAGGAATAACCCCGTATTTTCTGGCTATCGGTTCGGGTATCAGTGCCACCGCATTAGCCCGGACTCCTTCTCTTCTCAGGTTTACAAATGGAATCCGTAATTGCAGGCTGGTAAAGAATGCCAGCTGCTGCGGTGTGACCAGTCGCTCTTGTAGCAGGACACGCTCAAGTTTCACGTTATCTTTTGACTGTAGTTCTTTTATGTAGTCAAGCTGGTCTTGAGTAATCAGCTTAGCCTCAACCAGCATCTGTCCGATGTCTTTTGATTGTGCTTTTTCTTTTGTTGCCATTCTCCTCCCCTCGCTGTAAGAATCCAATCCTGAAGAGTAGTCTTAAACTACCTTTCAGACTGGATTATCTTGCTTTCATTCTCAGGTCTATCCTTTTAATCTCCCCTCTCTCTCCCCCCAACAGCGCGCTGGGAGTTGCTTTCGTCGAGTCTTTCTCCGGGGTTTCAATCGGGGTTACTTCTATACCCGGTATGTTCGAGATAATGTCCATCAGGGGAAGCGGTTTCTCCAGTGTAACCGTTATTACAGTACCCCGGTCCCAGGAACCTCTCGTATAAAGTATTTTTATCTCGGGGTTCGTTTGCAGGTTATTGTATAATTTGGATACTGCCACAAGGTCTACCGGCACGGCTATAGCCAGTTCAATATCTTCTGAATACATAGCTTCCCTGTCCAGTTCTATTGCAGCAGGGGAGGGTTCTTTATCTTCAGCTTCTTCCTCTGCTGAAGGCACCTCCGCTAATTCGTCTGTTGCCGGTTCAGCCGTTTCAGCGGTAGTGCTCTCTGCCTCCAGAACAGCATGTTCCTCTATATATTCTGTAGTAGCTGGTTCGGCTTCCATCTCAACCCGCTCTTCGGCTTCTTCGGTTACGGCTGGTTCGGCTTCCATCTCAGCCTGTTCTTCGGCTTCCATCTCAACCCGCTCTTCGACTTCTTCGGCGGGAGCTGGCACGGTCTCTACCTGCGACTGGCTCTGCTCAGCTACACCGGATAGGCTGCTTATTTCCGCATTGCTCTGGCCTGCCTGCTCGGTAATACGGGTAATTTCCTCTTCGGCTTCTCTCTGGGCTTTTATTTTGATGCTTTCTACCAGCTGCTCGGCATCTGTCAGGGCTCGCTCCACTAGCGAGCGGACTACATCGGACGAAGAGCCTTGTGTTGAGCTGTCCATTGCCGTAGAAGTAACGTTACGTTCTCTTTTAAGGGGCTTTTTCTTTTCCTGTCTGCCCCCTCCTATTTTCAGGGTCCAGAAACCGGACATATAGCTAACCTGCCTTTTTACTACAATTATATTATATTTTGCCTTAAGGTAAATCTAAAATGGACCAATTTACCCCAAACGATTATAACCTTTATGTATTATTAAGGCAATCCTGCAAAAGAGTGATTTCATGCTAATCTGCTTCTATTCACCACTAATACCTTATGCTTATGGTGGGTCTAGCCTGCCTTAATTGTTCTACTACCTGACCCTCCCTTCAGCAGGATTTTTCGTGTATAACCTGATTTCAGAATACAGGTTCACATAAAATTTGTCAATCACTGGCAGAAATCGCAGACTCTAGTCTGGTGAAAACAAAATTTATTATAAAAGTTGACAAAAAGCATATATATGGTTAAAATATTGACATTTGTCACTTTATAAGGCTCCGGGGATTAAATTTGCCTGACAGAATGTAGACGGAGATAGTGAAGTGGAAAGAACGGTAGTGGTTATAATTGACAGGCAGGCTCTTTTCAGAGAAGGTGCATCTCATATCCTGTCCAAGCAGCCTGACATTAAGGTACACGATATAGACCCTGATGAAGACGTATTAGCAACCCTCGGGGCTTATTCTCCAGATGTTATATTACTGGATATTGATAATACTTCTTTCAAAGGGCTCAGCCTGGCTAAAAAAATAAACTCACATTTTCCTGCCGTCAGGATAATAATGTTGACTCTCGAACCCGATGACAAACAACTTTTTGAGATTATCAAGACCGGAGCCGTTGCCTATCTTGAGAAAAGCGTTTCATCTGAAGAACTGGTAAAAGCGGTGAGGGAAGTCTCAACCGGTCAATTCCCCATAAATGACATCGTCCTATCAAAACCTAAGGTTGCTGTGCATGTATTGAGGCAATTCCAGGATATACACGGCACTAACGGCAAGACAATTGAAGCTGTAGTTGCCCCGCTTACCTCAAGGGAAACAGAGATTCTCACCTGCATTGCCGACGGAAACTCGAACAAGCAAATCGCCTCTATCTTACGGATAAGTGAGCAGACAGCTAAGAATCATGTCAGCAATATATTGCGTAAACTCAACGCTAATGATAGAGCCCATGCCGTGGTCCTTGCCATTCGTTACGGCTGGATTTCCGCTGAAGAACTCCAGGTTCCCAGAGTCACTATCGCCAGTAACTAGAAGCGGTATCCATATACATCCCATCTCATTATCCGCTTATAGATGACATAACGTATAGGACTAACTAACCATATTCTCAGGGTACTATTAACTCATGTATCGCCACTGAATGCTGTAGTATTCTACGTATTGGCTGACTTCGGTTAATAATGAACCTTTTGGCTCAATTAACTATCCTTTCGTGACTTCCGAAACTGGTATCTAACAAATTATAATATCTGATACTATATTGCTGATTATTCCTATCGTGCATCTGAACGCAGTGTATGGGGAGGGGAGTAGTATCAGAAAAGACTCCAGGTTAGAACGCGGAAGATGTCATAGAGGTTTCTACTTTAGTCTCACCACAATTAACCGCTTTGCTGCATTTATTCGTTTATAACGACTTTTAGTCTTCGCTGGCTCTTAAACCCATCAGCAGTTGATAAATATACCTGATATTCCAATTCTTTATAAAACCTTTACGAAATCTTTATGAAACCTTTAGCTTTTTTACGCCTGTCTTTATGAACGTATGTTAGATTTAAATTACATGGTGAATAGGGGGCTTGTGTACAGGGGATAGAGTCTAATGAACAATTACATCCTGGTCCCTCTGGTTTGCGCTGTTATTTACGGAGCGCTAACGGTTGTAGCCTCGCTCCGTTCTAAAAAGGTGCGGGTTTTCTTTGCCATGTACCTTTTAGCAGCCACGGTCTGGAGCCTGAGTTCGGCAATGACTCACTTTGACCTGGGTCACACGCAGACATATTACTGGGGCAAGATGCTGGTTATCGCCGGCACCCCCATGATTATTTTCTATTATCAGTTCGTCCGGCGTTTTGCCAACAAACCCGTCGATTTATGGACTTACCTGGGATACGCAGTAGCGATAGCGGTTATTATACTGACTTCTACGGGCATAATCCTCCGTGACGCTTATTTTGTAGATGGCCAGCTGCATATGGACTATGCCAGTCATGTCAGTGACGTTCTGTTATTCATTAACTTCTACTACATGGTGGGGGCGGCGGTCACGTTGATATGGTACTACCGCAACTCCGTTGATTCTACGGACCGCACCCGGACGGTGTATCTACTTATCGGCATCACCGCTTTTGCTGTTTTCAGTGTGACCAAGGCGTTCCCGACTTTGTTCAAATACCCTCTGGACTATATCGGTGGGGTAATAAATGCTATCGTTATTACCTATGTCATATTTAAGTATCAGTTACTCGATATCAAGTTAGTATTACGGAAAGGTCTTGTCTACTCGAGTCTTACTATATTACTCACTACCGTTTATCTCCTCTCCCTTTACACAATCCAGATGTTCTTTCAGGACCGTTTAGGTTATACCAGCCTGGCTGTTGCCGTATTGGTCGCTCTCCTGATTGCCGTGCTGTTTAATCCGGTAAGGAATTTCATACAGAAGTGGGTGGACAGGTTTTTTTACCATGAGACTTACGACTACCGCCAGATGATGCTCAACTTCTCGAATAAAATCTCAAACGTACTCGATCTGGACGAACTCCAGCACAGTATACTGCAGCCGATTGTGGACTCAATGCACGTGAAACGGGCGGCTCTGCTGTTTACCGAGCTTGGCAGCGGTGATTTTAATGTCCGGTATGTTAACCAGGCATCCAATGAAGAGCCGTTCCCCAGGCTGAAGCTCCTGAGTGATAACCCGATTGTGACCTGGCTGAACGATAAAGGCGAAGTGTTAAGGAGAAAACTGATAGATATCAAGCCGCAGTTTAAAGGTATGTGGGAAGTGGAGAAAACGGCGCTTGATGCTGTGGGGGTTGAACTGCTATGTCCAATCAAGAGTAAAGGTAGATTAATCGGTATCCTTGCTTTGGGTGAAAAACAGTCGAGTTCTTCCTACTCTGATGAAGAAGCAGACCTGCTCAAGACGATGTCTAATGAAGCAGCCGTTGCCCTGGAAAACGCCAGGATGCTGGACAGTCTTAAGAGCCAGCAGCTTCAGGTTGAGCAGCTTCTGGGGCAGGTAGTGCTTGCCCAGGAGGAAGAGAGAAACAGAATCTCTATCGACCTTCATGATAGCGTTGCCCAGTGGCTGGTTGCCGTTTCCTACGGTATTCAGACCTTCAGTCATGCGCTTCCGGACAAGGAAGTGGAGAAGGCAAGGAATGAACTCAGCGATATGGAAAGTACCATTACCCGAAGCCTGAAAGAACTGCAGCGGGTGGTGGTCGGTCTCCGCCCTCCCGCTCTTGATGAACTTGGTCTCACTCACGCTCTCAATCAGAGCCTTAATGATTTAAAGGCGGATGGGACAACCTGTAGGTTCACTCAGGCAGGAAGACCGTTCCGGTTGCCGTCAAGTATCGAGATATCTGTTTTCCGCGTTGTTCAGGAAGCCCTTTCCAATATCAGAAAGCATGCCGGTGCCACAAGGGTGACACTCAACTTGGAGTTCCATAAAGACGAGCTGCTGGTCCAGGTCCGTGATAACGGTCAGGGTTTTAACCTGTCGCAGACACTGAACAGCGCCATAACGGTTGGACATCTGGGCTTGCTGGGTATGAAACAGAGGGTAGAAATGTTGGGAGGTGATATAAATATTAAAACAAGCGAAGGGAACGGGACCACTGTAACATTTACTTTCCCCGTTCAATCTAATAGGGAGGAGGCAGCATAGATGGAGGCAATTAATATACTTCTGGTCGATGACCACCAGGTTGTTCGTGAGGGTCTGAGGCGTATGCTGGAACTTGAAGCAGATTTGAATGTTGTGGGTGAAGCGTCCGACGCTAAAGAGGCACTACCTCAGGTGGAATCGCTCTCCCCTGAGATTGTACTGATGGATATTAAGATGTCCGGCTTGGACGGTATTGAGCTTACCCGGCAGCTGAAACAAAAATACCCTTCATGTAATGTCATTATGCTGACCCTGTATGATGAATACCTGACTCAGGCTATTGAGGCTGGAGCGGTAGGTTATCTTCTCAAGGATATCAAGCGTGAAGAACTGGTAAGGGCTATCCGTTCAGTCCGGGAAGGTCGTTCACCGCTTGCTCTGTCAATCAGCCGGGAACGTCTTAATGCGTTGACCAGCTCAGCCGACACCAAACGGCGTTATTCTCTGACGGAGCGGGAGTTGACCATTCTTCGCCTGATTGCAGAAGGTATAACCACCAGTGAGATTGCCGAGCAGCTTTTCCTGAGCCAGGCATCTGTTAAGAGAAGCATTAGCCTTGTCTTTGATAAACTGGGTGTTCGCAACCGCTCTGAGGCGGTGTCAGAAGCCTATAAAAGAAAGTTGATTTAGCGGAATCCGTTTTGATGCACTTTTACTCAAGATATAACGAACAGCACTGTCTCCGTGAACCTACAGGCTCATAAAAGCTGCTACTTTTAGCCTGCAGAGTTATCCTTTTAGGGATTCCAAAAATAAAGTTAAAAATGTATCATCAAATTTGCACAATTTTTCCGTTCTGGCTAACGAACCGGTACGGAACAAAATAATAACGAATCGAGGACAGTCAGAACTTGGGGGTAAATACAAAAGTGAAAGGGAATATACAGATACTGCTGGTCGATGACCATCAGGTAGTTCGTGATGGCTTACAACACATGCTGGAGCATGAAGAAGGTCTGGAAGTTGTAGGTCAGGGTGCTGATGGTGATGAGACCATGGCTCAGATAGAAAAATTATCTCCGGACGTGGTGCTGATGGATATTAAGATGCCCGGAGTGGACGGCATTGAGCTTACCAGGCAGGTAAAGCGTAAGTTTCCTTCCTGTCACGTTATTATGCTCACTCTGTACGACCAGTACCTGAATCAGGCAATAGAAGCAGGTGCCAGCGGTTACCTGCTTAAAGATATCAGGTGCGATGAACTCGCCAGAGCAATCAGGCAGGTCTACGGCGGTAAGATAGTCACCAGTGAAAGTATTAAAGCAAAAATGGAAGAAGACCTGGCTGATAGTAATATTATAGGCTTGAATGAAGGTCCGGATGGTATGGTCGAGGAGCTGCAACTGGTTCTGCCTCCACCTATTGAGGCTAACCAGTTAATGAGGCTCTCCACTCGGGTAGAGAGCCTGCTCGAATCACGTGTCCTGCAGGTAATCGGTGCCTGGGAAGAAGGCACGGTTATGACAATCGCCCTGACCAGGGCTGCGCTGCTGGCTGATATTCTGAATATTTTCAGGAAAATACCTGAGATAGAAAGAGCGGTAGAAGAACCTGCGGTAGCATCAGTCAGCCCCAAGCTTCTGAAAAAGGCTGAAGCTATACCCAAGCTGAAAAATAGAGTGAGGAAGACAATCTTTCTTACTCTTAATAAGAACTAAACCGGAGAGGCGGTGACCGGATATCGCCGGTGTCTATTTCCACCTTGGATAGGAGCCCAGGATCTTAAGGAACAGTGAGTTACTTTCCAGGGCTTCCAGTGTTTCGCGAACGTTCTTATCCTCACGATGACCTTCAAAGTCCAGGTAAAAGTTGTAGTCCCAGGGTTTCTGTCTGGTCGGCCTGGACTCTATCTTGGTCATATTGAGCTGTCTCGAGGTCAGAATCTTCAGGAATTCAAATAACGCCCCCGTTGTATGCTTCACCGAGAATACGATGGATGTCTTATCGTTTCCTGACGGCGGGGCGTCCTGCTTTGATATTACAAAGAAACGGGTGAAGTTGCCGGGATTGTCCTCGATTTCTCTGGCGAGTACCTCCATACCGTATATCTCGGCGGCTCGAGCGCTGGCGACTGCCGCGCCATCGGTTATTCCCTGCTCTTTTATCATTTTCACGCTACCCGCCGTATCGTAGGTCGGCACCAGCTCGCAGTTCAGGTGCTTGAGAAAAGCCCGGCACTGTCCCAGAGCCTGGGGATGTGAGTAAACCTTCTTGACAGAGTCCAGCTTTGTTTCCGGGCTGGCGATAAGGCAGTGGACAACCCGCAGTTCCGTTTCACCGCACACCCTGAGTTCGGAATCGAGAAGCAGGTCATAAGTCTGACCAATATTACCTTCGAGAGAGTTTTCAACCGGAACGATGCCGGACTGCGCTTTATCCTGCTCTACGGCTTTGAAGACGTCCTCCAGGCTTTCGCAGGGTTTTACCCGGACTGAAGAGCTGAAATACTGGAACGCGGCTTCTTCACTGTAGGCTCCGGGTTCGCCCTGGAAAGCGACCACCGTCCCCTCGACGCTTTTAGCCATTGACATTATCAGGCGGTATATCCTGGCTATATCTTCAGGGTTCAGGTTTTCTTGCCCGGCTATCTTTATGATGTTTTCCAGGACTGCCTGCTCCCTTTTTGCGTCTTCAATCTGTTTACCCTGTTGCTTCTTAAGCCCCCCGATTTCCTCGGCAATCTTTATCCGCTCGGCTATCAGCCGGACTATTTTCTCGTCGGCTTCATCTATCTTTTTCCTCAAGTTTTCCAGGCTCATTTTATTACCTCCGGGATAATTCCTGCCCTCAGAGAGAAATCACAGAGGATTACAGCCATCATTGCTTCTACCACCGGTACAGCCCGCGGAACGATACAGGCGTCGTGCCTGCCTTTCACCTCTATCGTGGTGTTCTTCATCTCAACCATGTCCACCGTATCCTGCCTGACGGCTATCGAGGAAGTGGGTTTCACGGCTGCCCTGAGCACGATGGGCATGCCGTTGCTTATCCCGCCCAGGATACCTCCGGCATTATTGGTCGTTGTGACTATCCTGCCGTTCTCAATGGCAAAGGAGTCGTTATTCTCCGAGCCTCTCTTTCTGGCTGCCGAGAAGCCGGAACCGAACTCCACTCCCTTTACCGCCGGTATGGCGAAAATGGCTTTAGCCAGGTCTCCTTCAAGAGTATCGAATACCGGTTCCCCGAGCCCGACGGGCACGTTGAGGGCGATGCCCTCGATTATTCCGCCGAGGCTGTCGCCTTCCGCTTTAGCCTTCTCGATTACTTTCAGCATTTCTTCGGCGGCTTTCGAATCGGCGCACCTGAGCGAGTTTTTCTCTACGGCGGCTCTTATCTCAGCCGGGTCCTTTTTGGCGGCTTCAATCCCGCCTATTTCCACGGTGTGGGCAATAATCTCGATATTGAGACGCTCAAGCAGTTTTTTAGCCACGGCTCCAGCCATGACGAACCCGACAGTTATTCTGCCCGAAAATCTGCCGCCCCCCCTGTAGTCGTTGAATCCTCCGTATTTAACGAAGGCTGTATAGTCGGCGTGACCCGGTCTGGGCAGCGATTTTACTCTCTCGTACTCTTTAGAGTCGATATCCGTATTCCACGTCAGCAGGCAGACGGGAGCGCCGGTGGTATAACCTTCAGAGATGCCGGAGATTATTTCCACCTTCTCCGCTTCAGACCTGGTGGTGGCTATCGGGCTGGTCGGCTTCCTTTTATCCACTTCCTTCTGGATATCGTCTTCGCTGACGGGCAGTCCGGCGGGGCAGCCGTCGATTATGACGCCGACGCACCTGCCGTGACTTTCTCCGAAGCTGGTTACGGTGAACATTTTTCCCAGACTGTTACTCATTTAACTTCACCTCGCCGCCTGTCTCTCTCAGTATATCCCAGAATTCCGGAAATGTCTTGGAAACGCACTCGGCGTCTTCTATTACCGTGCCGCCGGTTACCAGACCGAGCAGACTGAAAGCCATGGCGATACGGTGGTCATTCCACGAATTTATTACCGCCCCCTTTGCCTGCGACCCGGTAACAGTTATTCTGTTTTTATCCTCCACCACTCTGATACCCATTCTCTCAAGTCCCTCTTTCACGGCGGAGGACCTGTCGGACTCCTTTATCCTCGTTCTTTCTATGCCGGTGAACTCGCTCGTTCCGTCGGCTGCCGCCGCCAGCACCGCCATCGTCGGCAGAAGGTCCGGGCAGTCGGTTAAATCGGCTTTTATGGCTTTCAGTCCCGATTTGCTAACGATTATTGAATCGTTACTGGTATTCACTGAAGCCCCCATGTCCTTCAGGAAGTCCAGTATTTTCTTGTCGCCCTGGAGGCTGTCCGTATTCAGGTTCTCGACCTCCACCTCGCCGGACAACGCCCCCATAGCCAGGAGATAGGAGGCTGAGGACCAGTCTCCTTCTATCGTATATTTAGTTGGCTTGTATTCTTGCCGGGACGTCTCGAATTCTCTCATATCTCCGGAGTGCTTTACTTCTATGCCGAAGGCTTTTAGGCAGTCCAGGGTCATCATGACAAAGGGCTTTGATTCCAGGGGCGTGGTCAGCCTGATACTCATGCCCTCTTCGGCAAAGGGAGAGATGAAGAGCAGGGCGGAGACATACTGTGAGCTGATGTTACCCGGCAGTTCGGCGGTTCCGCCTTTTAGGCTGCCCCCGTTAACGAGTACACAGGCTTCATCTTCCCGGTAGCTGCAGTCGACACCCAGATGCCGGAGTGCCCGGATGAGCGGTTCTATCGGCCTCAGGGCGAGTGAAGGCGCCGACGTAAGCCGGCACCAGCCCGGCACCAGAGAGCTTACTGCGGTCATAAACCTCAGCGTCGCCCCCGATTCACGGCAGTAAAGGTCATTTTCCGGCGGCTGTAAATCGCCGCCGCTGACTCGCCACGAGTCCCTCTCCTGTATGATACGGACGCCGAGTGCGGTCAGCACGTCATGGCAGGCTTCGGTATCATCCGAGCCCAGAGGACTGATGATTTCACTCTCACCCCGGGCGAGGGCGGCACAGACCAGCCCTCGGATGGTGTAGCTTTTCGAGGACGGGGCGGCAACCTTACCTCTTATATCACTTTTTGAAATCGAAGCCTTCATTTTCTTTTAAGTTCTCTATTATTTTCCCGGCTACGGCTGCCACACTCAGCCTCGATGTGTTTATCGTTATTTCGGCGGCGCGCTCGTAAAACGGTCTTCTGTACTTCAGCATATCGTTTATTGTCTTGAGCTGGTTCTCCACCTCAAGCAGGGGTCTCTGTCCTGCCTGACCGGACACCCGTTTCAGGATGGTCTTCGGCGAAGCGGTGAGATAGACTACTACGGCGCCCTCTTTCAGTCGGTCTATATTAATCTTGTTCAGGACTATCCCGCCGCCGCAGGCGATAACGCAGGACTCCTCCCCGGCAATCTTCTTTACGGCGGCAATCTCTCGCTCCCTGAAGCCGGTCTCATCTTCCTGTTTGAAAATATCGGGTATCGTCATTCCGGCTTCCTGCTCGATGAACCAGTCCATCTCGATGAACCTGAAGCCCAGCTTCTCAGCCAGGAGTTGACCGACCGCGGTCTTGCCGGTTCCCATATATCCTATCAGGGCAATACTTGTTTTCATAATATCTCGCAGCCTACAGGAATTTAAGCGCTTCGGCTTTCATTATTTCTACCGGCGGCTTCTGACCGGTCCATTTTTCAAAAGCAACGACTCCCTGCCAGACCAGCATATCGACGCCGCTGATAATCGTGGCACCGGCGGCTTCGGCGTTCTGAAGCAGCCTTGTTTTTACCGGGTTATAGACAATATCGTAGACTGTCAGGTCGGCTCTGAGAAGGTCGGCGGGGACGGGCGTGTTATCCACGTTAGGGCTCATACCCACGCTGGTGGCGTTGACCAGGATTTCAGTCTTCTCCAGCACCCCTGCCAGATTATCACTGGTCAGCTCCAGCGCCTCGACGTCTTTACCGAATGATTCCGAAATCCTGGCAGCCAGGTCTATAGCCCAGTCGATTTCCTCGATGCGGTTCAGGATAACCGGGTTAGCGCCCCTGTCCGCCAGGATGAACGAAACAGCCCTCGATGCGCCGCCGGCTCCAACGATTGTCACGTTCTTTCCCGCCGGGTCAACACCCTTTTCCAGCATCGCCTGCAGAAATCCTGTGGCGTCCGTGTTATAACCGGTCAAAATCCCATTATCGTTGACCACGGTATTGACCGCGCCGATTTTTTCCGCCAGCGGGTCCAGCTTGTCCATCAGAGGCAGGGCAGCGACCTTGTGGGGGATTGTGATGCTCATCCCTCTCATGCCGAGCGCTCTCATTCCCTCGATTGCCTGCCTGAGTCCTTCGCCCTTGACGCCGAAGGCTACATAGACATAGTCGAGTCCCATCGCCTGAAAGGCGGCATTGTGTATTGCCGGTGACATCGTGTGTTCTATCGGGTCGCCGATTATTCCGCAGACTACAGTATGACCGGATATGTTTCCTGTCATTTTCTCACTCCATTCTTTCTTTTTTCGATTATCGACACGTAGTACGAACTGTCGGAATCGATGTGCCTGGCTACATTACTCCCGTCATTTCATAGATTTTTATCATCTCTTTGACCGTTATCTGCCCCGGAGCTGACTCTTTCCCTTCCTCGATTGAGCCGTAGGTGAAATCCCCGCCGACTAAAGGGCAGAGAATCCGGCTGATTTGCCCTGTCTGTCCCATGGCAAAGGATACCATTCTATTCTCGGGAAATTCCGATATCAGCCGGAGCACGGCCAGGTTGTCTTCGAATTTCTTTGCTGTGGTCACTACCTTGCAGACATCGGCTCCGGCTTTTAGCTGCCTGTTGACTATATCTTTCATCTCCTCAAGCGGAGGGGTTTTCTCGGTGTCATGGAAAGAGAGAATACACTTTACCCTTCTCTTGACCAGAGGCACGATGTTCCTCAGGTTCTTGGTCCTGAACTCGACGTCGACCATCTCCGCCCCGAGCTCGATTGCCTGGAGCAGTCTCTCTATACGTCTGGCTTCGGGACCATTCCATTCGCCGCCCTCATCAACCGTCCTGTTGGTGGCAATCCACGGTTTCTTGATTTGCCTGACCAGTTTCTCCCAGTCGTCACCGATGAGGTCTATCCTCACCTCGAAGAGGTCGACCAGCGGCTCAATGCCCTTTACCGCTTCTATATCGTTGTTTGCTATCGCGGCGCATATTTTCAGTTTACTCATCTCAACTCACCAGTGACTCTTTCACAAGAGAAGTGCTTACTTCATCGGTTATAAACGCTTCCCCGATTTTTCTGGGCAGGGCGAATTTTATTTTACCCTGTATTATCTTCTTATCGTGCCGTATCGCCTGGACTACCTCGTCCGCGTCAAGTTCCGGCGGTTCTGTCGGCAGCCCGGCTCTGGTAATCACCTCATTCAGCCTGGCAACATCGTTTTTGCTCATTACACCCAGCCTGTACGATATTCTCGCTTCGATAATCATTCCGATAGCGACCGCCTCGCCGTGCCAGATTGTTAACCCCGAGACTGACTCGATGGCGTGCCCCACCGTATGCCCGTAGTTCAGGATATTTCTCAGTCCCATGTCCAGCTCGTCTTTCTCCACCACGCCGGCTTTTATCTCTGCCGAGTGTGAAACTACTTCCTCAAGCACTTCCTCGTCCAGCGATTTTATCTTGTCCATGTTTTCTTCCAGATATCCGAAGAAATCTTCATCGAGTATTACCCCGTGTTTGATTATCTCGGACAGCCCGTTGGTGAGTTCTCTGGAAGACAACGTTTTCAGGACGGAGATATCGGCGATGGTCACTCTGGGATGATAGAAAGCACCGATTTTATTCTTGAGCTGGCCGTGGTCTACCGCCACTTTACCGCCGATGCTGCTATCGCCCTGTGACAGCAGGGTAGTGGGTATCTGTACCAGCGGGACTCCCCTCATATAGGTAGCGGCGACGAACCCCGCCAGGTCGCCGATAACCCCGCCGCCCAGAGCCAGAACGGGAGTGATCCTTTCGGCATAGAAGCCGGTCAGTTCTGTATAGAGCCTGCCGGCGGTATCGAGTGATTTCTGGTCTTCTCCCGGCGGGACTTCTATTACCAGCACCTCGAATCCATCATTTTCCAGACTTCGCTTAAGGGTACCTCCGTGCAGACCGTTTATTCTGGTGTCGGTAACTATAACCGCTTTACCGCTGAGTCCCTTCTCCTTCAGGAGAATCCCGGTCTGAGGAAGCAGCCCCGGACCGATAAGAATATCATAGCTGCCGCTGCCTGCTGCTAAAGTTACTTTCTTCATATGTTACTTTCCTTTATCACGATAATTATATACCATTACGACACCTAAACACTCCCCCTTAAAATGGAAGAACCCTCCGCCTGGGAGGGTTTCCAATAATTTTACTAATGTTGCTTTTTATGTTCTTATGTTTGTTTTATATCAAAACCCCCCGCACGTTTACGATGCCTGCCTTAAACGCAAAGTAGGTACCATAGTTCTGGGAGGATATTTTAACTGGCATAATATTTTCCCCAACCTTTATGCGCCAGTTTAACATAAGAAATTTTCTTTGTCAACATGAGAGTTGTTCGTTAGTAATTCCGAAAGATACGGGGTAATAAGCTTTCTTACCATAAAATATTGCACTTTCAGCCTGTGGCTGGTATAATTAGGCAAGTTCGGGGATTTGACAATAGGTACTCAGTATAGGTTTAGCGAATCTAGATTTTAAAAGTATGAAGTAATGACAATGATTGCAGCCTCTCGTCCCTGAAGCGGGTGGGAGGTTTTTGTTTGGTGGAGTTAAAGGATTTCAGTGATGCCTGCTAAAAAAGATAATAGAATTAATGACGAAGAAAAACTGGAGGTAATGCGGCACTCGGCGGCACATGTTATGGCTGAAGCGGTCCAGTCTATCTTCCCCGATGCCAGGTTCGGCATCGGGCCGGCTATAGAGAACGGTTTTTATTATGACTTTGAATTACCCCGCTCGCTGACCCCCGACGATTTGCCGGTTATCGAGGCTAAAATGAGGGAAATAATTGCCTCTGATGTTCCCTTCGTCAGGGAAGAGGTGACAAAAGAGGAAGCCAGGCGTATATTCGCCGACCAGCCCTACAAGCGTGAGTTAATCGAGGAGCTTGAGGATGAGAAAGTCAGTCTATACCGACAGGGCTCTTTTACCGACCTGTGCCGCGGACCCCATGTGAATTCCACCGGCGAGATAAAGGCTTTTAAACTAACCAGTATCGCCGGAGCCTACTGGCGGGGTTCGGAAAAGAACCCTATGCTCCAGAGGATTTACGGCCTGCTGTTCCAGACAGAGAAGGAGCTGGAAGAATATCTGGCATTTCAGGAAGAAATAAAAAAGAGGGACCACAGGAGAATCGGTAAAGACCTGGACCTTTTCATCTTCTCTGACCTGGTCGGGAAGGGGCTTCCCCTTTTTACTGAAAAGGGGTCGATTATCAGGAGAGAGCTGGAACGTTTCGTGGTCGACGAAGAGATAAAGAGAGGTTATAAGCACGTTTATACACCTGACCTGGCGAGCATAGAGCTATATAAAACATCGGGGCATTACCCGTATTATAAGGACACAATGTATCCGGTAATGAAAGTGGAAGAAACCGAGCTGATGCTCAGGCCGATGACCTGTCCGCACCATTATGAGCTCTATAGAAGCAAGCCCAGGTCTTATAAAGAGCTTCCCTTCAGAATCGCCGAACTGGCAAAGCAGTTCCGGTATGAAAAATCCGGAGAACTGACCGGGCTTATGAGAGTCAGGATGTTTTGCCTGGCGGATTCCCACATAATTTGTCAGCCTGACCAGGCGATGAGTGAGATACATGAGGTTCTGGACCTGATAGAGTACGTATCCGGCGTGCTGGGCTTGAATGCGGGCGATAACTACTGGTACCGGTTATCCCTGGGAGACCGGAATAACGAAACAAAGTATTACAAAGACGATAAGTCGTGGGACTTCGCCGAGGATGTCTTAAGGGAGGTACTGACACAGAGGAAAGCCGATTTCGAAGAAGCCGAGGACGAAGCGGCTTTTTACGGTCCCAAGGTTGATATTCAAATGAAGAATTTCGCCGGTAAAGAAGATACTGTTTTTACCGTCCAGTATGATTTCGTCGGGCCCAAGCGTTTTAACCTTACTTATATAGATAAAGACCAGAAAGAGAAGGAAGTGATTGTTATTCACCGTTCTTCAATAGGCGCCATAGAGAGGACGATAGCTTTTCTTATCGAGCATTACGCCGGTGCCTTCCCGGTGTGGCTGGCTCCTTTACAGGTGATGATAATTCCCATCGCCGACCGGCATCTGGACTATGCCCGTTCGCTTGAGGCAACACTTAAGGCGGAAAATGTAAGGGTGGAGGTCGATGACAGGTCGGAGAGAATTAACCTAAAAATCCGGCAGGCGCAGCTTGATAAAGTGCCTTATATGCTGGTGGTGGGGGATAAAGAGGTAGAAGCGTCTACCGTTTCTGTAAGGTTACGCACAGGCGAACAGCTTGATTCACAGTCTATCGAGAGCTTCACCGCATTTATTAAAGAGGCTATCAGTACCAGGAAACTGGATTTAAAATAGGGTGAAAAACAGGAAATCGTGGCTATAATTTGCCTAGTATCGGATAATATGATATAGTTTCATTCCGAAACATATTTGTGCTCAGAGGAGGTATAGCAGAACATAGCTAAGAAGCTGCGTGTTAATAGAGAGATACGGACTCCCGAAGTTCGCCTTGTAGGAGAAAAGGGAGAACAGCTTGGAATTATGCCCCTGGACCAGGCAAGAGAGGTGGCTAGAAACCGGGGTCTTGACCTGGTCGAGGTAGCGCCCACCGCAACACCGCCTGTCTGCCGCCTGCTTGATTACGGCAAGTATAAGTACGAGCAGGCAAAGAAGGAACGAGAAGCCAGGAAAGGTCAGAAGATTGTCCTCCTTAGAGAGGTGCGGTTGCGTCCGAAAATCGGTGACCATGATTTCGACGCCAAGGCAAGACTGGCTAAGAAGCTTCTCGATGCCGGGGATAAGGTTAAGGTAACAATATTGTTCAGGGGACGTGAAGTCACGCATCCTGAGATAGCCTGGAAATTGCTCCAGAGAATGGCGGAAACGCTTAAGGACACGGCTACTGTAGAAGGGCAGCCTCTGATGGAAGGAAGAAGGATGCATGTGGTGATGGCACCGATAACCAGTCAGAAGGCTAAAAGCGAAACAGTAAAGGAAGAGGTGAAGCAGTCTTAGATGCCGAAAATGAAAACCCACAAAGGGGCAAAGAGCCGCTTTCACATAACCGGTAGCGGCAAAATTATGCGGGCTAAGGGTGGGAAAAGCCATCTGCGCCTGAAAAAAGCAAAACGGGTCAAACGGCTTTTCGATGAGAAAGTCCCGGTTCACCCTACCGACAGAGCACGAATAAAGAAACTTCTGCCCTATGGTGTAAAGTAAGAGGAGAATAACCTTGCCACGAGTTAAAAAAGGAGTAACCGCTCACCGCCGGCACAAGAAGATACTAGCCATGACCAAAGGTCAGAGGGCTACCAGGCACAGCCTGTACCGCAGGGCTAACGAGGCTATGCTGAAGTCGCTGAGCTATGCCTATGCACACCGACGTGATAGAAAAGGCGATATGAGGCGGTTGTGGATTTCCAGGATTAATGCTGCCAGCCGGGCAAACGGAATAACCTATGGCCGGTTTATAGAAGGCTTGAAAAAATCAGGTGTGGAAATCAACCGTAAAATGCTGGCTGATATGGCAGTCAGAGAGCCTGAAACGTTCGCTCATCTGGTAACCACGGTCAAAAACCAGGTCCAGAGTTAGGGCTATTCAACAGTTTACGTACTAAAAGTCTCCCCATCTTTTTGGGGAGATTGTTTTTGAGAGGGGGGTGAAGCCCCCTCTTATATATCTCTCCCCCTTTCACACATAAGGATAAACGAATGGTTAATCATGGAACTGTGTGAGAGGGGAAAACAGGGGGTGAGTATAAATATTAGTCGAATAATACGGCAACCTACATCCACGACCGTTGACAGGAATTATATCCTGTGTTAGACTGCAAACAAAAGACGGATATAGTGATAATGAAATACAATACTTCCTTTCAGTTTAATTTCAACTTCATGTTTACGGGGCGCTAGGTGCGCCTGGGGAGTAGTTTGTATTGCACTAAGAGGACAATTAAGAAGGTATAGTCAGAAGAACAAACCCTCCCGGGCGGAGGGTTTTTTAGTATCGCTAACAGAAGGGTAAACAGAGATGTCGCAGCAGCCTGAACAACTGAGAGACAGGGCATTGAAAGAGCTGGAAAGTATTACCGGTATTGACGGGCTTGAGTCATGGAGGGTCAGGTATCTGGGAAGAAAGGGAGAACTGACCATGATTCTGCGCGGTCTGGCGGGCCTGTCTCCGGAGGAGAGAAAGACCGTCGGGGCAAGCGCCAACCGTGTAAAAGCCGGTCTGGAAAAAAGCCTGGAAGAAAAAGAACAGGCATTACGCGAGGCGCAGATAACGGCGGTTGATAAAGATATTATTGATATTACCCTGCCGGGTCGCCGTTTTCCGACGGGCAGACTGCACCCCATCACTCAGGCTATTTATGATATATGCGATATATTCTCCACGATGGGCTTTCAGGTGGTTGAAGGTCCCGAGGTGGAGTGGGACTATTATAACTTCGAGGCGCTGAATATCCCCGAAGAACACCCTTCCCGCGACAGCATGTCTACCTACTGGATTGACTATGAAGGTAAGAAGAGTGAAAGGTCGATGTTGTTACGGACGCACGGGACCGCCATAAGCGCCAGGGTGGTGGAGGCGATGGAGCCGCCGATAAGGGCTATCGAGCCTGCCCGGGTCTACCGCTATGAGGCAACCGACGCCACTCACCTGAATATCTATCACAATATAGACGGGCTGGCGGTTGATAAAGGCATTACCATGGCTGACCTCAAGGGGACTCTCTATGAGTTTGCCCGCCGCTACTTCGGCGAGGACAGAAAAGTGCGGTTCCGGGTCGACTACTTCCCCTTCGTCGAGCCGGGTGTCGAGATGGCTATCGAATGTGTGTTCTGTAAAGGCAAAGGCTGCCGTCATTGTAGTAACAGCGGCTGGATTGAGATACTCGGGGCGGGTATGACTCATCCCGACGTACTCCGTCGCGGCGGTATTGACCCTGATGTTTATACCAGTTTCGCTTTCGGTATAGGACTGGAACGTTTGCCGATGCAGCGTTACGGAATCGAGAATATGAGGCTTTTATATAATAACGACCTAAGATTTTTAAGGCAATTTTAAAATGAGGGTATCACTTAACTGGCTAAAAGAATATGTTGACATCACCGTCCCGGTAGAGGAGCTTGCTGGCAAGCTGACAATGGCGGGGTTCGAGGTCGAGTCAATGGAGAATACCGGCAGCGGCTGGGAGAATGTCGTTGTCGGTCAGATAACGGCGGTTAATCCTCATCCGAATGCTGACCGGCTTACCCTGCCTACCGTCGACCTGGGCGGCGAGCAGGCAACGGTTGTCTGCGGCGCACCCAACGTCAGGGCAGGTGATAAGATAGCTTTTGCCCGGGTCGGAGCCAGACTTATAGACGGTCATACCGGAGAGCCAGCCGTTCTGAATACAGCCAGGATTCGTGGTGTCGAGTCCAGCGGCATGGTCTGCTCGGAAAAAGAGCTCGGCATATCGGACAGGCACGAAGGTATAATGGTATTACCCGATGACGCGCCGGTGGGGACGCCGCTGGCTGATTACATGGGTGATATTATTCTCGACCTGGACATAACCCCGAACCGGGCTGACTGCCTTTCGGTTATCGGTATTGCCAGGGAGGTAGCCGCCCTGACCGGACAGACCATGCACATCACGGAAGTCACGTACGAAGAAGCCGGGTCGCCCACAGATGAACAAATAAGTATAGAAATATCCGCGCCCGACCTGTGTCCCCGCTACGCCGCCAGCCTGATTAAGAGAGTCAAGATAGCCGAATCTCCGGCGTGGATGCAGCAGAGGCTGCTTGCCAGCGGAATGAGACCGATCAACAACCTGGTGGATGTTACCAACTATGTCATGCTTGAGTACGGTCAACCTCTTCACTCTTTCGATTACGAGAAACTGAGAGGGAAAAAGATAATCGTGCGCCGCGCCAGCGATTACGAGCCGGTGACTACCCTCGATGATAACGAGAGGGAGCTTAATTCCGGTATGCTGGTCATCGCCGACGTAATGGGTGCGGTAGCGGTTGCCGGCGTCATGGGGGGCGCCAACAGTGAGGTGACCGAAGAGACCACCTCGATACTGCTGGAGGCTGCCAGCTTTAATCCAAGAAGTATCCACTACACGGGCAGGACTCTGGGTATACCCAGCGAAGCCTGTATGCGGTTCGAGAGGAATATCAGCCGCGAGCTGACACTGCCTGCCCTGAGAAGGGCAACGCAGCTCCTGGCTGAACTGGGCGGCGGTGAAGTCGCCAGAGGTATAGTTGACGTTTATCCGGAAAAACTGGAGCATGTGCCCATCTTACTGTCGACCGGCGAGGTGAAGCGGTGCCTGGGGGTTGAATACAGCATCGAGGAGATAAGAGATACCCTGACCTCGCTTGGTTTCGAGTGTGAACGGGGAGGCTCCACGGAAGAGATACTGGTAACGGCTCCTTACTGGCGTACCGATATACGCCTGGCAGTCGACCTTATCGAGGAGGTAGCCCGCATAATAGGCTATGATAATATTCCGACGACCATGCTCAGCCAGCCGATACCGCGGCAGAATCCCGAGCCTATCATCGGTCTGAAACGTGAGGTAAGAAACATTCTCAGCGGTCTCGGCTTTCAGGAGTTAATGACCTACTCGCTGACAAGCCTGGAAATGCTGGAGAGGTTATTCCCGGAGTCGCACACGGTGGAGCCCGAACCTTTGCGGGTGGCTAATCCCATGTCAGCCGTTCAGGAGTACCTCCGCTCCAGTCTCCGGGCTAACCTTCTGGCTGCCTTTGCCTCAAACCGAAAGCACGAAGACGGAGGTATCTGGATTTACGAGCTGGGAAAGGTCTATCTGCCGGGGCCGCAGGACCTGCCCGATGAACGCGAAATGCTCTGCGCCCTGCTCTCTGGAGCCGGAGAGGAGAAATCATGGCAGGGTGAAGACAAATCCACCGATTTCTTTGAAGCTAAAGGCGCTATCGAGAGCCTGCTCGCCAAAATGGGTGTGGAAGCCTCTTTCGAGCAGTGCCTCGACGAAAGTTTTAAGCCGGGTAAGCAGGCGGCGATAATGGTAAACGGCGATAAACTGGGAGTCATCGGCGAGCTGCGCGACGATGTCCTGGAGAGTTTCGAACTGGATGAGACCGTCTACATGTTTGAACTGGACCTGCCGGCGCTGCTGCCCTATACCGTCGGTCATAAGGAGTTCCGGTCTGTATCGCGGTTTCCTGCCGTCGTCAGGGATTTAGCGCTGGTAGTGGACGCCGGGACAGCCCACCAGCAGATAGTTGATATTATCAGGGGTTATCCCCTGGTGGACGGGGTGGATATTTTCGACGTGTACTCCGGCGAACAGGTACCGCCGGCTAAGAAGTCGCTTGCTTACAGGATTACCTACCAGTCACCTGACCATACCCTCACCGATAAAGAGGTCGATAAAGTCCAGAAACAGATTTTAGACAGACTGGCGAAAGACCTCGGCGCTGCTTTGCGTGCCTAGGACCCCTCTATAAGCTCTTTGAGCTTACTGACCGCTTCTTCGAGCGGGATGAGCTGGGACTCTTTCTCGGTACGCCGTTTCAACTCAATGCTGTTCTTATCCAGTGTGCGCGGACTGACCGTAACCCGGAAAGGTATTCCCAGGAGGTCGGCATCGTTAAATTTCACGCCGGGCGATTCCTCGCGGTCATCCAGCAGCACTTCAAGACCCTGCGCCGTAAGGTCGGCGTACAGCTTTTCCGCGGTAGCCGACACATCTGAACCTTCACGGTACAGAGGACAGAGGTAGATGTGGTAGGGAGCGATAGTTAGCGGCCAGATTATTCCCTTATCGTCGTGGTTCTGCTCAACAGCCGCCGCCATAAGCCTGCCAAGGCCGATACCGTAGCAGCCCATGACGATTGGATGGGGCTCTCCGTTCTGGTCGATGTAAGAGGCGTCCTGTACCTCGCTGTAGAAAGTGCCAACCTTAAAGACGTGTCCCACTTCTATTCCGCGGCTGGCGAGTAATTTCTTACCGCATTCAGGACATTTATCTCCGGCGTGAGCCCTGGCGATGTCGGTGACGATATCGGCGTTGAAATCCCGGGGATAGTTTACGTTTTTCAGATGAGTCTCCGGTTTGTTGGCGCCGGCAACAAAGTTGCTGCCGGACGTGACTGAATCATCCGCTATGACCGTAATACCTTTTATACCCACCGGCGAGGCGGCGCCGGGGACGATTCCGGCTTCTATCACCTCGTCCTCGGTAGCCATTCTGATTTCGGAGCATTTCAACGCCCGCTGTAGCTTTATCTCGTTCACATCGAGGTCGCCTCTGATGACTCCGAATATCATTTTCCCGTCGGCAATGTAGAATACGGCTTTAAGCGTACCACTGGCGGGAATATTGAAAAAGCCGGCGACATCTTCGATGGAAAACTTGCCCGGCGTGGCGACCTCCTCCACAGGCAGCGGCTCGCCTCCGCCGACATTGCCTTTGTCCAGTCCCGCCTTCTCTGCATTGGCGGCGTAACCGCAGTCGCAGTGGATAACCTCGTCCTCGCCGCTTTCGTTGATGAGTATGAACTCGTGGGACTCTTTGCCGCCGATTGCGCCGCTGTCAGCCTCGACACATATGGTCGGGAGACCGCACCGCTCGTAGATGTTGCGGTACGCCTGGAGCATTATCTCGTAGCTTTTGTCCAGACCTTTTTCGTCGGCATCGAAGCTGTAGAGGTCCATCATGTCGAATTCACGGACACGAATCAGTCCGGCTCTGGGACGGGGCTCGTCGCGGAACTTGGTCTGTATCTGGTAGAGCATCAACGGCAGGTCACGGTAGCTCTGCACGTTATATTTCAGGTGTTCGGTAAGGACCTCTTCGTGGGTCGGTCCCAGAGCCAGCCGGCGTTCTCGGCGGTCGTACAGAGTAAACAGGCTGTTGCCGAAGACGATATCCCGCTTTGATTCCTCGAACAACTCAAAAGGTGCCAGGGCCGGGAGCATCAGTTCCTGGCCGCCGGCTTTGTTCATCTCATCGCGGATGATATTCTCAATCTTCTTGTGCGTCCTCCAGCCCGAGGGCAGGAGCGAATAGACTCCGGCGGCTACCTGGCGTACCATTCCCGCCCGCAGCAGTAGCCTGTGACTGACGGTGTCAGCCTCGGCGGGAACCTCTCTCTGGGTTTTACCGAACAGCTTTGATAAACGCATTTTCACCCTATTTTTAGTTTTACCAATTCTTAATTAGTTTGCCTTCCTTATCCTTCATAATGCCAGCAACAGCCATTATGAAATCGACCAGAACCCATATGCCCACCGCTATAATTAGTATCAGGCCAAATCCATATAGCCAAACAGTTGCCCATCCTACAATACCAATGATGAGTATCGCAATTCCCGTTCCAATTTTTCCTAAGTAGAATCTATGGACGCCGAGGGTTCCCAGAAACCAAGCAAACAAAGCTACAGCCAGTCTTGATTTGGGCGAAATCTCCTCCATTTTTATTTTCCTTCGTTAGATTTTCTTTTCTATATTACACTGATATTGGTTTATTTGTAACCCCCATCCTCCCATTTTATTATCTATTCCCACCCACCGCCCTTAATGAAATTAGAGGGGATTAGCCCCTCTAAAACACCCCGATGAAATGAAATCGGGTCTCTCTTTGCTGTTTTATGCCATTTCTAAAGCCTCTCCACTTCATCCATGAGGGCTTTGACGAAGTCTTTTTCCTCGATAGTCTTTATCTTTTTGCCTTTTTTAAAGAGGACGGCTCTGCCTTTGCCGCAGGCGATGCCCACATCGGCGTCCTTCGCCTCGCCGGGCCCGTTAACCACGCAGCCCATCACGGCTACTTTGACAGGTTTCTTTACCTTCAGCAGTTGCTGTTCCACTTCGGTGGCTATTCTGACCAGGTCAACCTCGGTACGTCCGCAGGTGGGACAGCTTACCAGAACCGGTCCGTGCTGGCGCAGGTCGAGGCTTTTCAGGATTTCGTAGCCGGCAATCACCTCTTCCCTGGGGTGGGCGGTCAGCGAGACCCGGATGGTATCGCCTATCCCCATATAGAGCAGGGTACTGATACCCACCGTGCTGCGGATGATGCCCGTCCGGGGAGGTCCGGCTTCGGTAATGCCGATGTGTAAAGGGTAGGGGATTTTATCGGCTATGTCTCGGTAGGCTTCTATGGTCGTCGGCACGTCGAACGCTTTCAACGAGACCTTTATCAGGTTGAAGTCGAGACTCTCCAGCAGCTTTACCTGTTCCATGGCTGCTTCCACCATCCGCCGGGCGGTGGAGAGTCCCGGGTCTCCCTTTACCGGCATACTGCCGGCGTTTACCCCGATACGGATTGGGACGTTTCTCTCTCCGGCGGCTTTAACCACGGCTTTGACCTTATCCGGTTCGCTGATATTGCCCGGGTTCAGGCGTAAACCGTCGACCCCCGCCTCAAGGGCTGCCAGAGCTAAACGGTGGTCAAAATGAATATCGGCAATCATGGGTATAGAGATAGCTTTCTTTATCTCCGTCAGGGCTTGCGCCGCCTGCATATCCGGCACGGCCAGGCGCACTATCTCGCAGTCGACCTCTTCAAGCTCCTTAATCTGGGATATGGTTGACATAACATCACGGGTATCGGTATTGGTCATCGACTGCACCACGATGGGGGCATCACCGCCGATGGTTACGTTACCTATCTGGATTGGTGTAGATACTCGTCTGGGATTCATGGTATCAGGCTTTCTCCTCTTATAATACGCAGTATATCCTGGAAGGTGACAGCCAGGAAGAATACCATCAGCAGGGCAAAGCCGATGATATGCACCAGCCCCTCGGTTTTCGGCGCTATGCGCTTGCCCCGGCGCAGCCACTCCAGAAGGACGAAAGCAATGCGTCCCCCGTCCAGGGCGGGAAGCGGGAACAGGTTCACTATCGCCAGGTTTATACTGAGAAAAGCGGCGAACTCCAGCAGGGGACTCATCCCGGCACGGGCAATCTCGCCCGTAACCTGAGCTATGCCCACCGGTCCGGCGATTTCCACGGGTATCGCCCCGATAATCATGCTGAATATACCGTTCTTGAATATGATAAAGGTCTCTATACAGGAGTTTACCCCCATCGGTATTGCCTTCCAGAATGGGTAGCTCCGCCGGATATAGCTTGCATCTTCGGTAGCGACTGCGATACCGATTGCCCCCTCACCTTCCGGTGGTTGCCAGCGGGGTGTAACATCGACCGTTTTCGTTGTTCCGTCGGAGTGCCGGACGACCATGCTGATTTCCTTCCCCAGGTTGAGCTGACTGATGCGGCTCACATCGGTGCGGTTCTCGATAAGCTTATCGTCTACCCGGAGAATGGTATCACCGGGCAGGATGCCGGCAGCGGCGGCTGGCGAGTCAGGTGCCACCTCGTGAACTATCACCGTGCCTGTTATATCATCATGGGGTACCATAAAAGCGATTGAAAAGAGGAGGAGGGGCAGCAGGAAATTCATCAACGAGCCGGCGCCCAGCACCAGAAGTCTTACCAGGGTGTTTTTACTGGCAAGGCTCCCGGGCACGTCCGGGTCTTCTTCGCCTGCCATTTTCACGAACCCGCCCAGAGGTATGGCGTTCAGTGAGTATACCGTTCCGCCGCGTTTTACGGACAGTAACCTCGGAGGGTAAAAAAGTCCGAACTCCTCCACCGTCACCCCGGTGGCTTTGGCGGTGACATAGTGACCTATCTCATGGGCGAGGATAAGCACTATTATTATAGCAAGGAAAGATAATATGGATATTAGTACTGTCATAGTTTATCTCTTCTTTTATGAGCGAAGATAAGTGCGATTATTACGATAATTAAGAATAATATAGGAAGCACTGCTATCATAGGTTATCTCCGCCGGCAAGCTGTTTTACCTGTTCTCTCGCCCAGCCGTCGGCAGCCATGATTTCCTCAAGGGTGGGATTATGGCTTGATTCATGCCTGGAGAGCACCTGCTCCACCAGCCTGGCTATGTCCGTAAACCCGATTCTCCGCGAAAGGAATAACTCAACCGCTGCTTCATCGGCGGCGCAGAGTACCGCCGGGCAGGTCCCTCCTTCTCTTCCGGCTTCAATTGCCAGCCTCAGGCAGGGGAAAGTTTCGAAGTCCGGCTGCTCGAAGGTAAAGGCTTTTATGTCCTTCCAGTCGATTTTACGCAATTGTTCGTTGGTAAAGCGCTCGGGGTAAGTCAGTGCGTATTGAATCGGCAGGCGCATGTCGGGATAGCTTAGCTGGGCTTTGACCGAGCCATCGGCGAACTCCACCATCGAGTGAATTATACTCTGTGGGTGGATTATCACGCTGACGCTGTCTACCGGTATATCGAACAGCCATCTGGCTTCTATTACCTCCAGCCCTTTGTTCATCAGGGTGGCGGAGTCTATGGTGACCTTTTTCCCCATCTGCCAGGACGGGTGTTCGAGCGCCTGCTCTACGGTGACTTTTTTAAGCTCTTCCGTCGAGTAGTCTCTGAACGGTCCACCTGATGCGGTCAGAATCAGTCGTGAAGGTGTATTTTCGCCTCTCAGGCACTGCCATATCGCACTGTGCTCGCTGTCTATGGGTAGAATTTGTGCCCCACTCTGCCGGGCTTCAGCGGTGATAATTTCCCCCGCCATTACCAGTGATTCCTTGTTAGCCAGGGCGATCGTTTTACCGGCTCTGACCGCAGCCAGTGTTGCTTTCAGACCGGCTTTCCCGGAAGTGGCTACGACAACGGTATCGACGTCGGGGTGGCAGGCGATTTCTTCCAGTGAAAGCAGTTTATAACCGGTGCCGGTCTTAAGTGTTTGACCGCCTTTATCCCGGTGGTATATGAAGTCGGGTCTGAATTCCTCTATCTGCTCCGCCAGCAGGTCCGTGTTCCTGCCAGCGGTGAGTCCGACTATCCTGAAACGGTCGGGCAGGGCGCGGACAACCTCGAGCGTCTGCCGTCCAATCGAACCGGTCGAGCCTAGGACGGCCAGTCTCTTTACTGTATCACCCATATAACATAATAGTATACCACCGCGCCGGCAAAGACAATGCTGTCCATGCGGTCGAGGAGACCGCCGTGTCCACGGATGAGTGTACCTGAGTCCTTAACCCCGACATAGCGTTTGAACAGAGACTCCAGGAGGTCGCCGACCTGTCCGAAGACGCTGACCAGCAAGCCAAGCAGCATTGCCTCTCCCCACTTTATGGGCAGGACGAAAGGAGTGGACAGAGTGAAAAGCAGGCTGAAAAGGACGGCGCCGGCTAAACCGCCGACAGTCCCTTCCCAGGTCTTGCCCGGGCTGATGCTGGGAGCGAGTTTATGCCTGCCGATGCTTCTGCCGGTGAAATAAGCGGCGGTGTCGTAAGCGAAGGTAACGAACATGGCAAAGAATACCCAGTTCCTGCCATCGTCGAGACCTCTCAAAGCTACCAGGTGGCTCAGCAGCCATCCGGCATAGAGTACGCCGACAATAGTCCACACTCCGCTCATGAAGGTCCTGCCCGTTTGCCGGTTCGGGTAAACCAAGAACCAAAGCAGAGTCTGTACCAGAGCAGCAAACAGAATGGGTGGTATGTAACTGGTGTTAAAGCCGGGTTCAATGGCAGCCAGCAGGTCGGCGTCACGGAAGACAATAAAAAGCAGGGTAAGGAAAATTCCGAAGTATATGTAAGGCGGTACCTTTGAGGCAGACACCAGCCGGAAGAACTCGTAAGCTGCCATTACCCCCCATACGGCTATTAATACCGTAAACCACGGTAAAGGTTTATCGAACCAGATGGCGCAAACCAGGATGGGGATACCGCACAGCGAAGTTATGACTCTTGTCTTAAGCATAACTATATATAATGTAGCTACAGTCCGCCAAACCGCCTCTGCCTCCGACTGTAAAATAATAACGCTTTGTCTATGTCTTTCTTCCCGAAGTCTGGCCAGAGGACTTTGGTAAAGTGGTATTCACTGTAGGTCGTTTGCCATATCAGGAAATTACTCAGGCGGAGTTCGTCGCCGGTGCGGATTAACAGGTCCACATTGGGTGAGCCGACGGTATAAAGATAGCTTTCAATCAGTTCCTCGTCTATTTTTTGGGGCGTGATTCCCTCGGTTACGATACGGCGTACCGCATCCACAATCTCGGCGCGCCCGCCGTAGTTGAAAGCGACGTTGAGGGTCATCCTGGTATTGTTTTTAGTGAGTTCCACCGCTCCTTTTATCGACTGCTGCAGGTCTTCAGGGAGGTCTTCAAGCCGCCCGATGTGACGTAATTTAATCCCTTTTTGATGGACATCCGGCGTCGTCCTGGCAATAAATTCGGCAAGTAACCGGAACAGGCCTTCTACTTCTTCCTTGGGACGGCTCCAGTTTTCAGTGGAGAAACCGTAAAGCGTTACGTACGGTATCGGGTATTCGCTGAGGTATTCGACCATCCGGTGCATATTATCCGCACCTATCCGGTGGCCTTCAAGCCGGGGCAGCCCGCGCTTTTCCGCCCACCTGCCGTTACCGTCCGGCACGATTGCTATATGGTTCGGCAGGAGAGTTAATTTTTTCCTGGTGGATGCAGCCGCGGTCATTTTTCTGCTCCGTTGCGGGTTAGACCTGGATGAGTTCCGCTTCTTTGTCCTGTCCCGTCTGCTCGACCCTGGCTATGAAGCTGTCGGTGAGTTTCTGTAACTGCTCCAGAGCGCGTTTATTTTCGTCCTGTGAGATTTCCTTGCTTTTCTCCAGTTCCTTGAGTTCATTCAACGCATCACGCCTCAAGTTGCGGATGGTTACCTTTCTTTCCTCGACTCTCCTGTGTACTACTTTGATAAGCTCCTGGCGTCGCTCTTCGGACAGGGGAGGTATATTTATCCGTATAACCTTGCCGTCGTTAACCGGGTTCAGTCCCAGGTCGGAGGTCAAGATAGCCTTTTCAATACTGCGGATGCTGGTCCTATCCCAGGGCTGGATGAGGAGAAGTCTTGCATCGGGCACGGAAATTCCGGCGATTTGATTAAGCGGCGTGGCAACTCCGAAATAGTCCACCTTGATGTGTTCTATTAAAGATGGAGTGGCACGTCCTGTCCGGATGGTGGCAAGGTCTTTCTTTAAACCCTCGTCTGCCTTTTGCATCTTTTCTTCTGTGTTCTGCAGAGTCTGACTGGACATGTTACTTCTCGCTTGATACTATCGTTCCGATAGATTCGCCGAGAACGGCTCTTTCAAGGCTACGCGGCGCCTGGAGGTCGAAAACAATTATGGGGAGCTTGTTCTCCAGGCATAAAGAGAGCGCGGTGGCATCCATTACCTCGAGACGCATATTCAAAGCCTCGAGGTAGGTGAGTTTTTCGAATTTCTTGGCTTCCGGATTTTTTACCGGGTCCTCGCTGTAGATACCGTCGACGTTATTCTTGGTCATCAAAAGTACTTCTGCTTCAATCTCAATAGCCCGCAGAGCCGCGGCGGTATCGGTTGTCATGTACGGATTGCCGGTGCCGGCGGCGAAAATCACCGCCCTGTTCTTTTCCAGGTGCCGGATAGCACGGCGTCTGATGTACGGCTCGGCTACTTGCTGGATATCGATAGCGGTCTGGGTTCTGGTGGTTACCCCTTCCCTTTCCAGTATATCCTGGAGGGCGAGAGCGTTAATCACCGTTGCCAGCATTCCGGCGTAGTCGGCGGTTACCCGGTCTATCCCGTCTTCTTCAGCCTTTGCTCCCCGCCAGATATTACCGCCGCCCACCACGATGGCTATCTCCACCCCCATTTCCATCACGTTTTTTATCTGCCTGGCGCCTTTTCTCAAGGTAGGGGCATCAATACCGTATTCCTGTGCACCGCTGAACGCTTCGCCGCTAAGCTTGAGTAGAACACGTTTGTACTTGGTAGTAGCCATACCGTTAATGCCTTCTTAACAGTATTTATTGCTCTCCTAGCTCGAATCTGGCAAACCTGCTTACCTTGATGTTCTCGCCTACTTTGCCGATAACTTCGTTGATTACATCCTGAACGGTCAAACCGGGGTCTTTAATGTAGGGCTGCAGGAGAAGACAGGCTTCTTGATTATCGATATCCAGGTCGGTTCCTTCGGGTATCATATCAGGCGAGACGAACAGAGGCTCCTGAGCGGTTACCTGCATTGCCAGAAGATGAGCCAGTTCCTTGAATTCATCAGTACGGGCTGCGAAGTCGGTCTCGCAGTTTAATTCGATCATAGCCCCGACACGTCCACCGGCGTGAATGTAAGCTTCGATAATCCCCTGGGAAGTTGCGCGTTCCTTTTTCTTCTCCGCTATATAAAGGTTCTGCTCTTTAAGAATCTCCAGAGCCTTCTCCATATCCTGTTCTGCATTGATAAAGGCATTCCGGCATGCCATAATGCCGGCTCCTGACTGCTCTCTCAGTTCCTTAAGCTTGTCTACAGGGATTTTCAACCTTTCCTCCTCGCTTTACTCATCATCAGGAGTGGGGATAAGGGGCTGGGTGGTATCCGTGGGCTCAGCTTTATCCGGTTCTGCCACTGCTTCTGGTTCTGTTACTGATTCAGTTTCTTCTGCCGCTTCTGGTTCCGCTGCTGATTCAGGCTCTACAACCGCTTCAGTTTCTGCTGTAGCTTCAGGTCCTGCCACCGCTTCCGGTTCCTCTGCTTGTTTCGGGCTTTCTTCGATCTCCTCCTCCGCTGGCATAATCTCCTGCCCGCCCGTACCTTCAAGAACTGCATCGGCTATTTTACTACAAATCAGTCTGATGGCTCTGATGGCGTCATCATTAGCCGGAATAGGGTAGTCGAGTTCATCAGGATTGCAGCTCGTATCCGATATCGCCACAACCGGTATTCCCATCTTTTTGGCTTCCAAAAGGGCTATCCTCTCCTTTGGCGGGTCAACGATAAACAGAGCCGCCGGCAGACTGGTCATCTCTTTGAAACCGCCCATCTGCCTGTTAAGTTTGGCTATTTCCTTCTCCAGCTTCAGAGCTTCCTTTTTAGGCAGGCGACTGAACTCTCCTCTGGATTGCTGGTCCTCCAGACGTACCAGGTAATCGATGCGAGACTGTATGGTGGCGAAGTTGGTGAGTACACCCCCTATCCACCGCTGATTGACATAATACATATTACAGCGCGTGGCTGATTCTTCTATAGCTTCCTGCGCCTGTTTCTTGGTGCCGACGAAAAGAATCTTTCCGCCCTCGGCTGTGACCTGGGTTATAAACTCGCATGCCTTCGCCAGCATGGTAGTAGTCTGCTCCAGGTCGATAATATGAATACCATCGCGTTTTGTGAAGATATATTTTTTCATGCGAGGATGCCATCGGCTGGTCTGATGTCCAAAATGAGCCCCGGCTTCCAGAAGCTGTTTAACTGAAACAAGTTCTGGCAAATCCATACCCCTTTCTAGTAATAAACTAGCATAAAGTATATCATAACGTTCTGCAGGCGGCAACAGCGTGTGGTTCTGACCGGGTTCAGTTGAGCGAAGCTCTTACTTACCCCCGCCTGCCAAAGTCT
>CAZBAN010000015.1:0-36907 GCA_964489895.1 uncultured Dehalococcoidales bacterium | reverse complement strand
GCAAATATGAATAATACGCCAAGATGGATAGGGATACCGAAATCCTCAATCAACAGGAAAGGAGTAAGTAAATAAAAATGCAAGATTTGAAAAGAATTGAGAAGGAAAAGAAATTCTGGGATAAACTCAGTCCCGAATACGACCAATTCATAGAGAAGAAATGGAGAATCTATCAGTCATCATTGCTGGATAAAATATTTAATGATATTGATACGGGAGATACTGTTCTGGAAGTCGCTTGTGGCACAGGTTTGGTAGCTTTGAAGGTAGCTGAGCGAGCTTCCAAAGTAAGTGGCATTGACATATCAGCACCGATGATTGATGAGGCTGAGAAAAAGATGAGAGAAAAGATTATTGACAATGTAGAATTTTTCGTAGAAGATGCATATTCACTCCATTTCGAGAACGATATATTTGATACGGTTATTTGTAACAACGCATTACACAATATGAAATACCCCCAAAAAGCTTTGTCTGAGATAAAAAGAGTTCTAAAACCGGGTGGACGGTTTATTGGTGTAATAGTTGGATTTGGAGAAGCTCCAATATTCAAGATGCTGTTTACGATTTTCAAACCGTTTATCAAACTCCCGGTTTTTCACAAGTTAAACCTGGATGAGATGGCCGATATGATAAGAGATTCGGGGTTTTCTATTGTGAATAAAGAAATCCTGAAGGACCCTCAGGATAAGATGCCACTTATATATGTGCTTGCCGAATTGAAGGATTGACCTCCTTTTTCTCGAATGAAAGTTCGGGAACTGTCCCCCAAGGCACACCATTTGATATATAAACCGTTATATCCGCAGGTTTACAAAATGCGCCAATATTTCAAAGAAGCGCGATGTTATGAACTATTGGCGGCTGAAACGGACTGAAAAGTGATTTATTCAGCCCGTTATGGTATTATTTAAGGTTAAATAAACATCGAATGGAGATTGGAAATGGCAGAGAAAGACAAAGTTTACAAGTGCCTGAACCCCGTCGGAATACAGGAACCGGTGAAACAACTTCCCCTGTCGCCACGCCTTGATAAACTGGACGGCAAGAATATTACCCTCAGTATCGGCGCCGGAGGCGAGCAGGGTATCCTGATACCCCTGCGAAAAATGCTGCCGGAAAGGTATCCCCAGGTGAACTGGAATATCAGCTTTGCCGCGCCCCACGCGACAAAAGAGGGAAGCGTAGCGCTCGCGGAAGAGGAGATTAAGACAACGGACGCCCTGATACGGGGCGTCGTCTGGTGACATGGGGCTATATGGGAGCAGTTGCCCCACCTGTCATCTATTGAAAAAGCGGGAATCCCCAGTGTATTCATCATATTTGAAGACCAGGACGAATGCTGGAAACAGGCATGCAGATTGAACGGCATAGCACCTATGAGGCGTGTCTGGGGCTCTCGACACGTTCCCGGTCCTGAAGACGTCGCCAGCTGGATTGATGACCTGATGGATGCCCTGGTGCGACCCCTGACCGACGAAGAAAAGAATCCTCCACCGTGGGAAGTCTCGAATGAAAGGATACTCTTTGAAGGCACGCTTCAGGAAGCGCAGGAATACTACCAGCAGGCAGAGAGAATACCCGCTCTGATGAACGCGCCTATATGCAAGTACACCGACGGTCTACCGATAGTAGTACCTACCGAAGAACTGGTGGAAAAAATGCTCAAGGGCACCAGCCATAAACCGGATGAGCTCATCATCTACCAGAAAGACCGCAAACTCGGCGACCGTATTCAGCAGATGGGTAGTTCTGGAAAGAAAGGCGACCCTGTACACTTCATGCCGATGAGACGGACAGCTACCGTGGAAAAGATTGCCACTATCGGCGTGATGGCAGGGTGCAAACCCGAGCACATGCCCTTACTGCTTGCCATCGCCGAGTCGGGTGGAGGTTGCGGTGACGGTCGCGGCGGCGGTACCTACGTTGTCAGCGGGCCCTATGCCAAAGAGATAGAAATGAACTTCGATACCAACGTGCTCGGTCCGGGTAATCCTGCCAACCGGAGTATCGGTCGTGCCGCTGAACTTATGTGGCGGAATCTCGGAGACAATATTCCCAACGTAACCAACTGCGGCGTCTGGGGTACCCCACTCAATAACTGCTTCCCCGAGAATGATGACGCTCTACCCCCGGGGTGGGCTACATTGAGGGAAGAGTATGACTTCAAGAAAGATGAGAGCTGCGTCGTTACTATCGGAATGGGCTTCTCCGTGCGGAATACCGAGTTCATGCCGGGGGGTTACCGCGAGCTTCAAAAAAGCGGTCACGGCGGCATAGCCAGACGACTCGGAGTCAAAGGTATTCCCGGCCCGCACAACTGGATGGAGTACTTCATAGACCACCTCTGGGCTGACGGTGAGGGAGGTAAGACCTTCTTGCTCCTCCCCGAGATGGCGCGGGACCTGCAATTATATGGCTTCAAGACCAAAGACGCAGTCTACGATTGGCTCCATGAGAAGAGCTTCATGACTCTCAAAGAATACAGGACCCACCAGTCCCCCGATGTATGGACCAACGGCTGGAGGGCACCCGAACCCAGGTCGGGGAAACCCTGGCTGGAGCTGCCGGAAGACTACATGGTACCGGCGGTAGCCGACCCTTATCAAAACTGCATAATTGTCACCGGCGGCGGTGAGGAGATGGCACTGTGGACCGGCGGACGCGGCAGAGAATCCGCATACGGCATAGATGTCTGGCGTTAATCTGCTTGTATAATCCTCTGATAGAGGGTAAACGATAGTAAAAGACCGTTTCCTCAGGGTATCCTGAGGAAACGGCTTCTTTCTCATATGAACCTAAATACCACATATCCGGTAGTGATAACCAGTGAACTCAGGCACTGATGCCATTGTGCTATAATCTGTTGCTAGGAAGTTACTCCAATTATGGTTGTTGTTGAAGTTAGCCACGTAAATAAGTCGTTTGCCGATATGAAAGCGGTCGATGACCTGTCTTTCTTAGTCTCTGAAGGCGAGATATTCGGACTGATTGGACCCAATGGTGCCGGCAAGACCACCACCATCAGGATGATGATGGACATCATCAAGCCGGACTCAGGCGAAGTAACCATCCTCGGCGAAAGGCTAAATGAGGCTACCAAGAACAAAATCGGTTACCTGCCTGAGGAAAGAGGGCTGTATAAAAAGTTAAGGGTTTCAGATGCCATCGCTTACCTCGCTTCTCTGAAGGGTATGGACAGGCAATCATCCGCGGAAAAAGCCGACGAGCTACTTGCTCAAACGGGTATGCTGGAGAACAAAAGGAAAAAAGTCGAGGAAATGAGCAGGGGCATGGCACAGATTATCCAGTTCATTACCACTATCATCCATGACCCGCAACTTGTCGTCCTTGATGAGCCATTTGCCGGCCTCGACCCGGTCAATACAGAACTGATAAGGGATATGTTTCTTGACCTGAGAAATGAGGGTAAAGCCGTAATCTTGAGTACACACCAGATGAATCAGGTGGAAGAGCTTTGCGACCGTATCCTGATGGTAAACCATGGACGTGCTGTACTTTATGGTGATTTGAAGGAAATCAAGTCGAGATATCAAAGCGATTCGGTCATCTTAGATTATAAAGGAGAGTTAGGAGAAGTCCCGGGCACCATCGAGAGGCATACTCATAAGAATTATGTTGAGCTGGTCCTGGATGGGAAGACGACTCCCAAGGAGGTCCTGGCTTATCTGGCAAGCCGTGATATAACAATCAATCGCTTTGAGATAGCCAGCCCCCCGCTTAATGAGATATTCCTGAGAGAAGTAGGGGGATATCGTGAATAAGACATTACTAATATTCAAACACGAATTCCTGCTTACGATTAAGCGGGTAGGATTTATCATCCTGACACTTATCCTGCCAGTGTTAGCCCTCATCGGGATAGGAGTGGGGCATCTGGTATCGGACATTGCTGAGCCGACGGTAGTTGAGGAAATAAAAATCGGCTATGTAGATATGGCGACAGGGTTTGAGCAATTTACCGACCAGGGAAAGATAAAACTGATAAGCTTTAGTACAACTGAAGAAGCGAACGAAGCACTGATAAGGAAAGATATCGATGAATATTTTATTATTCCTCAGGACTACACATCTACTGGAGTGATAAATCGTTATACGCTGGAAAAACAGCCGGAACCGCCGCTGGGCGTCCCCACAGCAATAAAAAATTTCCTTACGAACAACATATTAGCGGATAAAGTACCTCAGAGCACTATATACGTAATACAATCATCATTGAACCTGATAACCACCAGACTTACTGAAACCGGTGACGTTGCTCCCGAACAAGGTGGATACGGGAACGTATTAATTCCCGCAGTTTTTAGCTTCCTGCTTGTTTTCTCTATCATGTTCACATCCGGTTACATTCTGTCAGGACTGGTAGATGAAAAGGAGAACCGTCTTATCGAGGTTTTACTGTCCTCCATTTCCACGAGGCAGCTAATCACCGGCAAGATTCTGGGACTGGGTGCCGCCGGGTTGATACAGGTGGCTGTATGGTTGGCTTCATTACCACTTCTTCTAAACCTGGCTTCATCTACCTTTGGCGGCTTTTTCACCACGATACAAATACCGCCTAACTTTATTATTCTTGGATTGATATATTTCATTCTGGGTTATCTGTTCTTTGCCGTTGTTTCGGCGGGTGTCGGCGCTATCAGCACCAATAACCGCGAAGGCAACCAGCTAATTACGACTCTGTTAATGCCCATGTTTATACCCTTCTGGTTCGGCTCTTTACTGTTTATATTCCCGGATAGTCCAATCTGGGTAGTACTCAGCATTTTCCCTATTACGGCACCCTCGACAACAATGCTGAGGCTCGGGGTGAGTGACGTTCCTATCTGGCAACTGGTGGTCAGTATCCTGGTGCTGGGACTATCAGTCGCTGGAGTATTGTGGGTAGTTATCAAGGTTTTCAGGGTATACCTGCTCATGTACGGGAAAAGGCCCGGTCTGGGAGAAATCATCCGCAACCTTAGAAGCAGCTAGTCGGCATTATCTTAGAAACGACTCAAACGTCTCATCTCTACCAATCGACTGTCTATTTACCATCAAAGCTATTGATACTCCCGTAGGAGGGTGTTACAATTTGGCAAAAGGACGTTTGTTATGAGCCTGAAAGCTAAGTTCTTTATCATTGTCGGCGTGGTACTAATCACCGCCCTCGGACTTACATATACCGCCTCACGTCTCATCTTTATGAGAGGTCTTGAAGAAATCGAAGAAGTTAATACCAGCAAACAAGTGGAACAGGCGCTGGGTGCTTTATCCTATCTCATCAGCAATCTTGAAGCCGATACTGCCGATTGGGCAGCATGGGATGACACTTATGCCTTCATCGAGGACGGCAACGAGGAGTATATCAAGTCAAACCTTGGCGATGAAACTCTCGTTGTTCTGAAGCTGGACATGATGTTGTTTATAAACTCATCAGGTGACGTTGTTTTCAGCAAGGCTATTGACCTGGAGGCTGAAGAAGAAGTACAGATACCTCACGATTTACTCACTTATCTTTCCGATGATAGTCCCATCTTAAGTCGTCCCGGTACGTTGAGTTATATATCAGGGATTATCTCGCTCAAGCAGGGGCCGATACTTTTCGCATCACAGCCAATCCTGACCAGCGAAGACGAGGGACCGGCACGCGGCACGCTGGTATTCGCACGCTATCTCAATGCTGAAACTATCAACGAGTTAACTCAGGTTACGCTTTTTCCAATAACGGTAAATTCTCTCAACAACCTGGAATATCCAGACTTCGCAGAAGCACTGGCAGTAATAACGAAAGATAAGCCAATTTTCGTAAAACCCCTGGATGAACAACGTATTGGCGGATACACGTTACTCAAAGATTACTTTGGCAGGCCTGCTTTTATACTTAGAGTAGAAGTACCCAGAGACACATATCAACTGGGCCAGAGTGTGACCGGTTACTACATATTGTCGGTATTAGGGGTGGGAGTGCTTGTCATTGCTATCACCTGGTTATTCATACAGGCTCGTGTTCTGTCACGGATTAACCGTTTGACCCAGGGCATCAACCACATCGCCGAAACTGGTGACACCTCAACACGCATACAAATGAAAGGCGGAGATGAAGTGAGTCTGGTAGCAGGTATGATTAACGGGATGCTGGGGGCACTGGAAGAAGCCGGGAGTGAAATACGGAATAGTGAGAGACGCTACCGCCTGCTGGCTGAGAACGTAACAGACGTAATCTGGACCATGGATAATAACCTGAAATTAACTTATGTCAGTCCTTCAGTCATAAACCTTATGGGTTATACTGCCGAGGAAGCCGTCGCCTTAACACTGGAAGAATCTATGGATACAGCAACTTTAGAAGCCGCAAAAAAGGCTTTTTCAGAGGAAGCAACTAATATAAATCTACCGCAGAGTGAAAGACACGCCCCATCAACATACGAAATCCAGCTAAAAAGGAAGGATGGCTCCATGGTATGGACTGAAATCAGGATGTCTGCCATGCATAACCCCGATGGTGAGGCTATCGGATTCGTTGGAATCGCCCGTGACATCACCGAGCGTAAGCAAGCCGCAGACGAGTTACAGTTACGGTACGAACAGGAAAAAGCTCTAAGGCAGCAACTGGAAGAGGAGATAAGTAAAAGAATTGAGTTTACCAGAGCACTCGTCCATGAGCTGAAAACCCCGATTACTCCGGTACTGGCAGCCACCGAACTGCTGCTTGACGAAGTTAAGAACGAACACTCTATCAGACTGGTAAGCAGTATCGACCGGAGTGCTTCCAATCTAAACCGGAGGATTGACGAACTGCTTGACCTGGCAAAGGGTGAGACGGATATGATCCGGTTAAATCTTGAGGAAATAAACATGGCAACAATGCTTCAAGATATAGCTAATGAAATGATACCGGTGGCAATCAGTAACAGGCAGACCATGACCTTTGATATCCCCTCTTCCCTCCCGACGATTGTGGCCGACAGAGAGCGGGTACAGCAAATCGTGATGAACCTTCTTAATAATGCATCCAAATTCACCCCTGAAGAAGGAGAAATCACGTTAACGGCAAAGGGTGAAGAGAATAATATTGTCGTCGAAATTAAAGATACCGGCCGCGGCATAAGTAAAGAAGACCAGAAACGCCTGTTTGAGCCTTATTTCAGGCGTGTCGATGATAGAGAACGGCTCAGCGGTCTGGGACTCGGTTTAGCCCTGTCAAAGAGATTCGTCGAACTCCACGGCGGGCAGATTTGGGTGAAGAGCCGAAAGGGCCGGGGCAGCACGTTTGGCTTCTCTCTGCCCATTACAGCAACAAGCGGTGATGAAGAACATCCTGTTCTGGAAGGTGAATCATGAAAGTATTAGTTATTGAAGATGACCGTGAGATTGTGGAAATTATCACTCTTGCCTTTGAAATACGCTGGCCTGATGTAAACCTGATATCCACTCACCTTGGAGAAAACGGTATACAGCTGGTAGAGGGCGAAAACCCTGATATCGTCATTATTGACCTCGGACTCCCCGATATCAGCGGATTTGATGTATTGAAAGAGATACGCACTTTTTCTAAAGTCCCTATTCTGATACTCACCGTCAGAGGTGAAGAGGCAGATATCGTTAAGGGTCTGGAGTGGGGAGCAGACGACTACATGACCAAACCATTTCGGCAACTGGAGCTTTTATCACGCATAAGAGCTTTAACGCGTAGAGCCGGTTCCATTGATGATGAGGAGCCTCTGGTCTGCGGAGAATTACGGTTTAACCCCGTAACCAGACAGCTTCTTTACGGTAAAACGGAGATTAATCTCACCCGCACTGAAGGTAGTATTCTTCACTTTCTCATGAAAAATGCCGGGCGTGTAGCGACCTATTCCAGCCTGGCAGAAGCGGTCTGGGGCGAGGACTATCCGGACTCAGTCGAAAGTCTCAGGGTCTATATCAGGCGGCTGCGGGAGAAAATCGAACCGGACCCGGATAACCCGCAGATTATCCTCACCAAAATGGGCGTGGGATACATGCTGTCGAAATAATGCCAACATTGCCCGGAGACCCGTCCATTAACTATTGAAGACCGAAGCTCTTTGAGCTTCGGTCTTTTATCAACCGTTCCTCAGGCACTTCACTGATTATTCCTGCAGAATATTAATTACTTTGTAAGCTTTTTGTAATCTTTTTGTAATGCCAGGACTTCATTCTTTTAGCTGTTCGTAATTACGTGTCTGTATATTTGTTAATGAGAGAAATAATGAGAGTAGTTGTATACGGTCGCGAAAACACACTGGAAAAGCTGACAGCAGCTCTGCAAGAGGAAGGAATCGAGGCAGTAGGTATTTTGGACGGTCTTTACGAGATATTAGGCTGGAAGACTAAGTACAATTTTGACTTTGCCATAGTTGATGGACATGCCCGAAACCCCGGAGAAACATGCGAGCGTATCAGAAAATACTGGAACATACCCGTGGTAATGATGGTCAACCAGAGCCAGGCAAACTGGAAAGACTTACTCACCATGGATATTGACGGCTACCTGTCCGAGGGCGTGGAAGGCACTGAACTGACAGCCCGCCTGAGGGCGATTATTCGCCGCTTCTGGTTCACCGGCAAGTTAAAAGAAATGAATCCCATGACATGGCGTAAAGGATTTTTATCAACTTTGAATATTAACTAGATAAAGGAGTCAGGGAGTGAAGATAGTAAGCAGGTCGATTTTTATAGTTTTAGGTTTGGTTGTTGTCGCTTTAGGCTTTGTCTACTTTTCTCCCGATTTCAATATGTACATAGTAAGAAGTGAAAGTATGACACCGACCATTAACATGGGTGACATGATAGTTACCGGACCCGTATCAGGGCAGGTAGATAAAGAGACTATCATCACCTACGAGCGAAATGACGAGCTTATAACCCACAGGGTGCATTCAATCGAAGGCAGCAAAATAACGACCAAGGGAGACGCCGTCGAAGAACCCGACCCCTGGTCAATTACGGTATCCGATATCAAAGGTGCTTACCTTTTAAAGATTCCCTATGTGGGCTACGTAACCAGTTTCATTCAGACCAAGACCGGATGGTTCCTGGCGATTATCGTTCCTTCGGCACTGCTTGTTCTCTGGCTGGCTAAGGATATAGTCAAAGAGGCACTTAGCACTGCTTAATATTAAACCTGAATATGGGAGGTGAAGCCTATCAGAAAAAGAGAAAAATACCAAGAAAAACCATTCGTAATTATTTAAAGAAAAGGAGAAACAAATGAGGAAAATTTTAGGACTAACAATAGCAGCTTTACTGGTCATCGGCCTTGCCGGTGTCGGTACCTGGGCGTACTTCAGCGATACCGAAACCGCAAGCGGCAACGTCTTTACAGCTGGAACGTTGGATTTAACACCCGATGAGGGAAGTATAACCACCATATCTTACGCAGCTGTTGATGGTGTCGCTCCTGGCTGGGATAACGCGTCAGCCGACAGCTGGACACTGACAAATAGTGGGAGCGTTGATGGTGACTTAACTATCACTATTGGCTCTATAGATAACCAAGGTGTTACCAATGAAGAGCCAGAGGGTGATGATACGGGTGACCTTGGTGGTAACCTAGATATAGTGTTCTGGGCCGACCTCGATGACGATGGTGAGATTGACGGGGGCATATGGGCAGATGGTGGCGGTATGAACGGCTATATGGATATTGGTGAAGGCGAGAAAATGTACGAAGGCGACCTGGACACTATGCCTGCTACTTTTCCTGCTAGCGGCAAGATTGACCTAGATGCAACTGAGGAAATTGATATCTACTTTGATGCCTCAATCGGTATAGGTGTCGGTAATAGCATTATGAGCGACAGTGCCACCTTTGATATCACATTCAACTTAGATCAGACCCCTTAATATTGAAGAGAACAGAACATTGAGACTGAGTTAAAGGGGGTTGAGGAGGAGTAAAGGTCTCAGCCCCCAAGGAGACAAAAATCAGAAGTAAAGGAGGGTGCCGGTGAAGAGAATTCTCGGATTAGCTATAGCTTTCATGCTCTTAATCGGCATGGCCGGCATCGGCACCTGGGCTTACTTCAGCGACGTGGAAACTTCAACCGGAAATACTATGGCTGCCGGTACACTTGACCTGAAGACGGACGACGTTGACGGGGTAACGGGGACGATTACTCTGGCAAACATGAAACCGGGAGACAGCACTTCAGGGAACATAACACTTAAAAACTCCGGCAGCGTAGACGGTGCAACACTCGATATCGTTTTCTCTTACGGGGAGAGCGATGGCAGTCCCAACGTAGTTGACATGGACGCTGACGATACTGCTGCCATGATTGAGGTAACAACACTGGACTATGACAGTTCCAGCCTCCTGGGTGGCATCAGCGATGGTAACGATAATTTTTACACGGACATCGAAGACTTGAAAAACGCTACAACCTTAACCGATCTGAGTGGTATTACCGCTTCAGCCACCAAGGACTTTGACATCGCGGTTCAGCTTAGGACCGAAACGGGAAACGATTTTCAGGCTGACGGCATAAATATCACCATGACCTTCACTCTAAACCAGTAAGGATTGATAAATGAAAAAAGTGGCTGAGTATCTGGGTTTCACAATGGTTGTCCTGCTCATGGCGGCTGCGGTATTCACTTACCTTGCACCGCACACAGGCTGGCGGGTTGATGCTGTCCTTTCAGGTAGTATGGAACCCAGCCTGAAGATTGGCTCTCTGGTAATAACGCATAACGTAGACTCGGAAACCATAGCCACGGGTGACATCATCACCTTTCAATCGCCAACGGAAAAAGACCGCCTGATTACCCACCGCGTCGTCGGCGTAAGGCACAATTCACCCATCCGTTTCGAGACCAAAGGAGATGCCAATATAAAAGCCGACCCGTTTACCGTACCTGACAGTAACCTCATCGGGAAGGTCCGCTTTCAACTACCTTACTGGGGATACGCTACCGAGTTTCTTAAAACACCCCTGGGATTTCTGTTCGCATTGGTTGTACCCGGTTCCATCGGCATTACTGTATTTACCATCAGAATGATACAGACGCTTACCAGAAATAATAAAGGGAAAGCGAATAAGGCAAGCAGTTAGAAATGAAAAGAAAAGTCTGGCTCGTAATATTACTTATTATATTAGCGATGATGCTCCTGGCAACCTACACCGGGGTAACCAGCAGCGCTTTCCTGGACCAGGAGGACTCCAGCGATGACACACTTTGCACCATCACCAGCTGGTATAATCTCGCCTGGCACTGGAGGAAACCCATCACCATAAGTAACAGCGGAGGGGCGCTGACCGATTACCAGGTCAAGCTAACAATTAACACCCAGGAATTAATATCACTCGGTAAAATGGAGTCCGACGGTGCTGATATCCGCTTTACCACATCCGACGGTACTACCGAGATACCTTACTGGATAAAGTCCGGCATCAATACTCCATCTACCGTTATCTGGGTAAACGTTCCTTCTATCCCCGGCGGCGATTCTACCATCTACATTTACTATAGTAACAGCAGCGCCAGTCCTGTTACCTCAGTGTCGGCAACATTCAGCGGCGGCTCATTCCAGGACCTGTTCGATGACATATCCGGATTGGATACCGAAGATTCCTCCGGTATGACCGTAACATCGGGCGAAGCCCAACTGCTGGTATCCGACACCGAGATTCTTGACGTGAATCAGGTTTTAGCCAGTAACGGCATTGAAGTGTATGACCAGCAGTGGGTCGGTCAGACTTTTTATGCCAATCTCGACGGCTTTCTGACCAAAACCACCATCAGAGTCAATAAGCAGGGCAACCCGCCAAATGCCCTTGAAGTGCAGATACGGAACACCTCCGGCAATGAGCCCGGCAGCATCATCTACGCCACCGCCAGCCGGAATGATATCACCTCCTTAGGAAATTACGATTTCACCTTTAATTCAGCAGCCCCCGTCACTGCCGGCACCCAGTATGCCGTCGTCACGAAAACCACCGGCGGTGATGCTTCTAATTACTATTACGCTCGTTTTAACCTCGATGTTTACCCCGGCGGCAGAGCGGTCCTCTCCACTAACGGAGGCAGCTCCTGGAACGGGTTCGATGCCTATGACTATTATTGTAAGACCTACATTACCTCCGCCTCGGAAATCGACCAGAGCCAGATAGCAGCAAATGCCAACCAGCAGATATACGGTAATGAATGGAGTGCTCAATCTTTCATAGCCGGAGAGACCGGTGACCTGTCCATGGTAGTGGTAACCGGTTATGCAACCGGCAGTCCTCCCAGTAGTCTCACCGTGGAGATTCAGGATGCAGAAGAATATATCACCGAGGTTGTTGACCAGAGTCAGACCTCTTATAGCGCTACGAGGTCGATATACACCACCAATTGGAGGGCACAGACCTTCCGCGCTGGTTCCTCCGGCGATCTGAGTAAAGTTACCCTGAGAGCGTCAAAGACCGGCAGCCCTCCAAACGCTCTTACCCTTCAGCTGCGTAACGTGACCACTGGTTTCCAAGAGAGCCCGGACCAGAGCCAGACTTCTTACACTGGGGACAGGCAGGTCTACGGCAATAACTGGGAAGCCCAGACATTTCAGGCAGGCTCAACCGGTAACCTGACAAAAGTAACCCTGAGAACCGCCGAAACGGGCAGCCCGCCCAATGCCCTGACCGTCGAACTGCGCGACGTGACTGGTAGCTCTGAGGAAAACCTCGACCAGAGCCAGACTAACTATGCAACTAGCTATGGTATTTATGATAATAACTGGCTGTCACAGACCTTCCAGGCTGGGATTAGCGGTCAGTTGAGCAAAGTTACACTGGGACTGGCTCGTGCGGAGAATGAAGACCAGAGCCAGACTTCTTACACTGGGGACAGGCAGGTCTATGGTGATAACTGGATAGCTCAGACATTCCAGGCAGGCTCAACCGATAACCTGACAAAAGTAACCCTGAGAACCTCCGAAACGGGCAGCCCACCCAATGACCTCACCGTTGAACTGCGTGATACAATCTCTGGCTACCAGGAAACTGAGGACCAGAGCCAGACTTCTTACACTGGGGACAGGCAGGTCTACGGTGATAACTGGAGCGCACAGGTATTCCAAGCGGGTTCAACCGGTAACCTGACAAAAGTAACCCTGAGAGCCACCGAGACAGGCAGCCCACCCAATGACCTGACCGTTGAACTGCGTGATACAATCTCCGGTTACCAGGAAACTGAGGACCAGAGCCAGACTTCTTACACTGGGGACAGGCAGGTCTATGGTGATAACTGGATAGCTCAGACATTCCAGGCGGGTTCAACCGGTAACCTGACAAAAGTAACCCTGAGAGCCACTAAGTCGGGTAGCCCACCCAATGACATTACCGTTGAACTGCGTGATGCTGTCCTGGAAGAGGTCCTTGACCAGAGCCAGACAAACTATAGCCCCAGCTATGCCGTATATGGTGATACCTGGGTGGCACAGACTTTCCAGGCTGGAGTTACTGGCGAATTAACTAAGGTAACCATAACAGTTTCCAAGGTAGGCAGCCCACCCGCCCTTGAGGTGCAGATAAGAGACGCCTCCGGTGGTTTACCCGGCACAACCATCTATGCCACCGCCAGCCGGAGCGATATCGACGCTATCGGGCAGTACGACTTCACTTTCAGTACCCCGGTAAGCATCACTTCTGGCACCAGTTACGCCATCGTGATAAAAACGGCCGGTGGCGACGGCAGCAATAACTACCCGGTCAGCTATCAGACTGCCAACCCTTATGCAAATGGCAACGCATGTGCCTCGGCAAACGGCGGCAGCAGCTGGACTCCGTACGCTAATTTTGACACCTATTTCCAGACCTACGTGACAATAAACGCTTATGTTCCCAGCAGCACGGTATATGCCACCGCCAACCGGAGCGATATCACCACTGCTGGTGAGTATGACTTCACTTACTCCTCTCCCTACTCGGTGACTTCAGGAACGAAGTACGCACTTGTTATATACACTAACGGCGGTGACGCCTCCAACTACTACGGCGTCTCTTATGAGAACTCGGATGCTTATGCCAATGGTAGGGAATGCTCATCCACAAATGGTGGTACAAGCTGGACGGGAAGCAGTTCCACCGATCTTTACTTCAGGACTTATGTACCAGTACCGGCAGGTTTCCGCCCAGGTAGCACGGTATATGCCACCGCCAGCCGGAGCGATATCACCACTGCTGGTGAGTATGACTTCACTTACTCCTCTCCCTACTCGGTGACTTCAGGAACGAAGTACGCACTTGTTATATACACTAACGGCGGTGACGCCTCCAACTACTACGGCGTCTCTTATGAGAACTCGGATGCTTATGCCAATGGTAGGGAATGCTCATCCACAAATGGTGGTACTGACTGGACAGGGAGTGACTCAACTGACCTTTACTTCAGGACTTACGTGTTGGTGCAGGCGGGACTTATTCCAGGTAGCATGGTATATGCCACCGCCAGCCGGAGCGATATCACTGCAGCTGGTGAGTATGATTTCACCTACTCCTCTCCCTACTCGGTGACTTCAGGAACGAAGTACGCACTTGTTATACACACTAACGGCGGTGATGCCTCCAACTACTACGGCGTCTCCTATGAGAACTCGGATGCCTATGCCAGTGGTAGGGAATGCTCATCCACGAATGGTGGTACTGATTGGACGGGAAGCGACTCCACTGACCTTTACTTCAGAACAAAGATGGGTAACCCTCTTGATACCATTGATGTGGAGATAAGGAACTGCACTGTGGACGATTTCCCTGGTACCATCGTCTATGCCACCGCCAGTAAAAACCCGCTTGACATCGGCACTTCGTTCAGCACCTACGATTTTACCTTCGGCTCTCCCGCTTCGGTTACCGCCGGAGTTAAATATGCCATCATTATAAAGACGGATGGCGGCGACTCGGCAAACACTTACCCTGTTTACTTTCAGACCTCCAATGACTATTCTAACGGTAGACCAAGCCTGTCCAGCGATTCCGGTAACTCATGGACGGGATACGATACTTACGACCTCTATTTCCAGACCTATGTTACGATAAGCGCCTACACTCCCGGCAGCACGGTGTATGCCACCACCTCGAGGAGTGATATCACCACCGCCGGTGAGTATGACTTCACTTATTCCTCTCCGTACTTGATAACTTCAGGAACGAAGTATGCCATTGTCATCCACACCAGCGGCGGCGACGCCAGCAACTACTATAGCATCTCCTACCAGAATCCAGATTCCTATTCAAACGGCAGGGAGTGTTATTCGACAAACGGCGGCGGTGCCTGGACGGGCAGCAGTTCCACCGACCTCTTCTTCAGAACCTATATAACCGTGCAGGTAGGCAACACTCCGGGCAGTACAGTGTATGCCAGCGCCAGCCGGAGCGATATCGGTACCACCGCCGGGGATTACGATTTCGTCTTCAGCTCCCCCTACAGTGTCACTGCCGAGACCAACTACGCCATCGTTGTCTATACCAGCGGCGGCAGCGCAGCAAACCGCTATAACATCAGCTACCAGAACTCGAATGCCTATGGGCTGGGCAAAGAGTGCTCGTCCAACAATGGCGGCTCAATCTGGACGCCCAGTAGCACCTCCGATTTGTACTTCAAGACCTATATCAGCACTGCCACTGGGAAACACCAGCCGGGCGGCACGGTATATGCAACCGCCACCAGAAGCAATATCGGAACCTCATCACAGAACCACGTGTTCTTCTTCTCCACACCTGCCTCTATTACAACCGGTAACCGTTATACTCTGGTGGTCAGAACCAGTGGCGGCGACGCCTCCAATTGCTACAACATTGCTTATCAGGCAAACAATGTTTACGCTAATGGCGACCGCTCTTACTCGTCTAACGCCGGAACGGACTGGTCAATGACCAACCATGACCTGTTCTTTAGGACCTACGTCGAGTTTGACCACGCAATCTCGGCATCAGGCACGCTGACTTCCGTAACCATACCTACCAGCAGTGACGCCCGTTTTGCCGTGGGAACCCAGATATCATGGAATGACACCGAGCCTGCCAGCTCTGATATAACCTACCAGCTTGAGTACTACACCGGCTCTTCATGGAACCTTGTCCCTGACTCAGCTTTACCGGGCAACTCAAGCGGCTTTGATACTTCTCCGGTGGACATAACCTCCGTACTCACTGATTATGACCAGGTAAGGATGGTAGCCAATTTATCCAGCAGCTACAGCACCGATATACCCGGTATTCAGGACTGGACGATACAGTACTATTATCGTAAGTACAGTTCACCTGAGCCGGGTCTGGGTGGAGTCGGCGATGAGGAATAGAGTTATGGCAGCAACCAAGGGAAACATAAAATAAGTGTGGCATTATGAGGAAAGTATTCAGGATTACAGGCGAATCAGTACTAATTTTAATTATCGCGCTGGTACTTTTTTCTTTTCCACCGTCACCGGTCAAGGCGGAATCTCCCCCGTTAGACCTGGAGATAAGTGCCGGAGGAGCCATATCCTGGAGTGTGACCGGTATTCAACCCGGTGATAGCGGGACGGAGTCGGTTGAATTACGTAATACCGGCACCAGAGATGGTTTCGTCAATATATGGGTAGACGATATTATAAGCAATGAAGGTGAAAATCCTGAATCCGAGACGGGTAATACCGCGGAACCCGGTGAATTCGCCGACCATCTGCTGCTTAACCTTACCGCTAAGGCTCTAAACACCAGCTTAGACCTGCCGGTAGTGATCAATGAACTTCCACAGAGTGCCTCAAGCTACGAGTATATCGAGATTATACCCCTCAAAGCCGGTGATAGTACCGACCTGTACTGGCAGTGGGAATTGCCGCTCCAGACGGGCAATGAATTACAGGGTGATAACATAACCTTTACCATTAACTACATGCTGCGTGAAATGACCATCACTGACCTTACCGGAATTGTCGACGAAGAGGGCGTATTTAAGAAAGACATTGTTATTAGAACCGATAATACTCTGGGTACACTTACCATCAATAAAGATACTAAAGGGCATACAGGAGAAGGAAACCTTCTTACCGAAATATGGCTGATTGATATAGATAGAGAGTCTCCTCCGCCAGTTATAAATGAAAAAGCTGTTGTCGGACTGCAATACGAAGCCGGACCTGAAGGTACTATCTTTGACGAGCCTGTAACAATTACCCTGACCTTCAAACTCGAAGATATACCACAGGGTTATAGTACGTCAGACCTGGTTATCGCTGTGTGGGACAAGTATTTACATGAGTGGGTTCCGCTTGAAAATTGTGTTGTTGACACGGTACACAATACCATATCGACACAGGTGACCCACTTCAGCCGGTATACAATCTTATCCCCTCCTGTTTCACCACCACCGTCCGTAATCTATGTGCCCCGGAAACCCTCTGAAATCACCGAAGAGGAAGCTAAAGAGGAAGAGGAACCCGAAGCAAGTAATATACTGGAGTTACGTATACTGGATAGAGAACTCGATATTGAAATTGGAGAAGACGGTGTTCTGAACGAACCGTTATGGATATCTGATATCAGCGGTAACTTCATTATCAGCATCGAAAGCGGCGCCAGCCTCACCGGGTCCGGTGGCACACCGCTGAGTCGCATCGAGTTGAGAACGGTTGACAGGCAGATACAGATTCCGGATAACACGGTAATTCTGAGTCCGCTTTATGAACTGACAGGTTATGATTACGACATGAATATCACCGAAATAAACTTTATGCCCCCCGCCACACTCACTATTGGCTATAATCCGCAGGATATTCCGGAGAATACCTTTCTACCGTTTGTGGCAAACTATTCCGATGATTATGGTCTGGTATGTCTGCAACCACCTTCCGACTACATTGAGGAGATTGGTAAAGCACAAGCCTTGATTGACCACGCCTCGCTGTTCTTCGTGGCTGCCGAACTGGCACCTCCCCCACCTCCATTACCGGCATTGTTTATAGCCAGCGGTCTCTCCATCAGCCCGAAACGGGTAGACATGGGGAAGCCGATTACCATCAGCGTTACCATAACGAACGAAGGTGCCGTGGCAGGTACGTACGAATTACACCTGATAGTAGACGGAATTGTCCGCTCAATAGAAGAGGTGACCTTGACCGGAAAAAGCAGCCAGACCCTCACCTTTGAAGTATCCAACCTTGCCCCGGGTACTCACCACGTGAAGGTTGCCGGGCTGGCAGGAGAATTCAGCGTGGTCAGGATAGACGTGCTGCCTGAGGAATCGGGGGTAAACTGGTTCCTGATTGACGGGAGTGTAGCAGCATCCCTGATTATCGCCACATTAGCGCTGTATTATATAACCAGAAAGTCACGTCAAATTCGGCCTGTTTAAGGCTAAACAGTACATTATACCTTGATTACCACAGAGAAGCGTTCACTATCTATATATCAGCGTAATTTCTAGATGCCGGAATTCAAGCACTCCCTGCCTGCATGGTTTCCTTTTTACGTTCGGTCAGGTGACGTGCAATCTCTCCTTTTAATATATAATTATCGAAAGGCTTGCTGATATGAGTGACCTTTGTCTTTGAAAAGAACGACCGTGTATCATCCGCCATGATATCACCCGTTATAAATACAACCTTTTCCGCCAGAGACTCATCCATTTCCCGTATACTCCAGTATAAATCGATACCGCTTATATCAGGCATCTTAATATCCAGCAGAATCAGGTCATAATACTCTTCACGAAGCTTTTCCAACCCATCAACAGCATTATCCACAGTTTCGACTTCATGTCCGTCTTCAGTCAGCATACGTTTCAGAAAGTGCCGGACCACTACCTCGTCATCAACTATCAGTATTCTGTTTTTCTTCACCTCATCTCCCTTCTTATCGGCTATGTTTTGCAGCTCCGGCTGGACATCTCCACTTACTATGGGTATCTCAACGATGAAGGTGGCGCCCTTTCCTTTCGTACTTGTAGCATATATCTGACCGTTATGTTCCTGTACTATTCCGTAGCAGAGGCTCAACCCAAGACCGGTCCCTTCACCCGGCCGCTTGGTGGTAAAGAACGGTTCAAATATCCTGTCGATGTTTTCCTTATCTATCCCCGAACCATCATCTTTGAAACTTATACGAATAAACTCGCCAACTTTTTCCGTTGTGATATTCAGATTACCTTTCCCGTGAGCCTTCTTCATAGCCTGTTCGGCGTTGATTATCAGATTTAGAAACACCTGCTGAAGCTGTCCACTCGCAGCCATGGTTTTAGGCAGTTCAGGGTCGAAATGCTTCTTAACTTTGATATCACTGGTTCTCATTTCATAATCCCTGAGCGTAATTGTCGTCTCCAGTATCTCATTGATATCCGCATATTCACTTTCTGTCTTGCTGTTACGTGCATAAGTCAACATGCCTTTGACGATTTTACTCACCCTTTGAGCACCATCGTTAATGATTTTCAGGTCTTCCCTTATATCATCGGGAATATCCGTACGTGACATCAGCAAATCGGCAAAACCTATAACGCCGGTCAGCGGATTATTTATCTCATGAGCGATGCCTGCCGCCATCTGCCCGACGGCAGCTAAACGACTGGAGAGGTAAGCTTTCTTCGCCGTGTCCTCTTTTTCTTCTTCAATCCGCTTTTGCTTGGTGATGTCCCTTGAAGCTCCCAGCATAGCGATGAATTTACCATCATCGTCCCTCACCGTCGATAGTGATAAGAAAGCAGGAAAAATTTCACCGTTTTTCCTCTTAGCCTCAATTTCGCCGCGCCAGCTCCCCGTTTTATTTATGCCTTCATTCTGTTTCTTGGTAATTCTAGAATTTGCGTTTAGTATTCCGACATACTTACCCAGCAGTTCGCCTTTATCGTAACCATATGTCTCTTCCAGGGCTGAATTTACGTACTTAATCGTGCCGCGTTTATCGCTTATCGATATCGGATCAATAGCCCCGGCGACAGCGTTTGAAAATACCCTGATTTCTTCTTCCACCCGTTTACGTTCGATAGCGATAGCAGCTATCCGTGCTGACCATTCCACCACCTTCAGACTATCGGCATACGGTGCACCGACCTTGTTACTATAATTGGCTATAGTACCGAGTAGGTCTCCACCGGATGAGAAGATAGGTTGAGACCAGCTGGCGAACAAGCCACAGTCGGTTGCCAGTTTAACGGCATCTGGGGATGTTTGAAAAAGAGGGCTATTGGCAATATCCTCAACGATTACTCGCTCTCTCAGATAAGCTGCGGTTCCACAGGAACCCATGTTTGGCCCGACTGGTACACCAATCTTCAATACCGCAGTAAATTCATCGGGCAGACTCGGGCTGGAGCCGTGAATCAGCCATTGTTTTGAATAATCAAAGAGTAGTATTGAACCCTTGATAGAAGGGTTGTACGCTTCTCCCACATATACAATGGCATCCAGCACTTCGCTTAACTCAGCGCCTTGTTCCAGAAGGGTGAGTACGTAGTTTTCACTTTGTTTTAGCTGTTCTTCTCTTTTACGCTCGGTAATGTCGCGGCAGACACAGAAAATCAATTTCTGCTCCCTGAAATAGGCTGCATTAGTGCTTATTTCAACATCGAAGGTAGTGCCATCCTTGCGGCGGTGTTGAGTCTCGAAGTGGTCGCCGGTCTCGTCAACAGTCCGGATCATTTCAACGACCTGCTCTTTTGGAAAGAGAAACTCCCAATCGAACACATGTAGTTGCTTTACTTCCTCGGGGGAATACCCGAGCATTTCGGCAAATTGTTTATTTGCCTCGTATACATTGCCGTTCTCTTCAAGAACGACTATCCCGTCTCTGGAACCATCAACAAGGATACGGCGGCGGGTTGCCTCTTCAGCCAGGGCTTCCTGAGCCCGTTTTCGTCCGGTGGTATCCCTGATGATAGCCATGTCAGCCGGCTTACCTTTGTAATCGATAACGCCGGCATTTACCTCAACCGTTATCGTTTTTCCGTTCTTGATAGGGATTTCAACCTCATATCGATTCGGAGTTTCTTCTCCAGTTAACCTCTTTTCATATCTCTCCAGTACAACATCTTTATACTGAGGAGGAAGGAAATCAAGGAACGGTTTATCCATATATTCTTCTTCCGTCATGCCGGTCATCTCACGTATCTTCGAATTGGCAAAAACGAGCTGGCCATCCTGAATAACAATAATACCGTCATTCCCCTGCTCTACGAGCTGAGAATATTTCTCCTCTGAAGCTCTTAATTCAGCCTCTGTTTTGCTTCTATTTGCTACTTCTTCCTGCAATTCCTGGTTACTTACCGATAATTCGTTTGCCAGTTTCTCAATGCTGAGAGTACTCCTCACGCGGATAAACAGAAAATGTCCAACTAGATAAGTTAATAAAAGTCCGAAAAACAGAAATACCACCGAATACCAGCTATTACTTCCAGCAAGATAGTCCCGTGTTGGGGTTATCCTGAGTGCCCACTGGTGTTCAGCCATTTCGAAGGTTATTGTCTGGGCGATACTTTCAGAGAACTCATCATATTCAGCGTTCGGTCGTGATGAATAAAGAAGCCGCTCTCCTGCCGGAGCTATTTCGTCGTATAGCTCGACACTCAGTCCTTTATATAATTCCGTATCCATAATGGAGCTTACCACCCTATCAGCCCGGAATACTCCCGATACGAAACCTGTTAGCAACTCCTGCCGCCCCCCAACAGTTAGCGGAGATGAATTACCATAGTAAATGGGTATGCACATATATACACCATATTGCTGTTCATCACCCAGCATTAAGTCAATGTGGGTAGTAGCGACTGCTTTGCCTGTATCACGAGCCTGGTCCAGACTCTCCAGCAAGTTAGGTTCGGATGCCATATCAAGTCCAAGGACACTACCAACAGCCTCACATGAGCCAACATAGTACACCGGAAAATATTCATCACGCTGTGCCGCCGGTACCTGTTGCTCATTCTGGTATTCAGTTATCTGAAACCCGTAATAACCATCAAGTCTGGCTGTTTCCTCGAAATTTTCTCGTTCTCTATCCGGTACACGAGGTATCCACATCAGTGCCTGAATACCCGGATGTCGTAAGAGGTAAGGCATCACAAATGTACTGAACTCCTCTCGTGTCACTTCACTCGAGCTTTGGTACAGGCTAATAATTGAATATAAAACGTCAAGATGCCCGGAGAATTCCGTTTGAAGAGCGTTAGCCAGTTGGTTCGAGTGACTTTCAAAATCAGATGACAACCGCTCTTTCTCCCATCCACTTATTGCATAGAATGAAACTCCCGTCATTACAAGTAAGAGGCACATCGTACCAACAATTGGTATGAAGTTTCTTCTTGATGATATTTCCTTTATTCCCGCCATATGAGCGCCAAATTGACGTATGTACCCCTTCATGCGTAATAAAACCTTTTTATAATTCATGTTATGTTTCCTCCCGTGTTTTAACTTAACGACCGCTTTTCAATACAAGTATTTTCAATTTCAGCGTATCTATGGATAAATTATGAAACGAAATAACTGAATGAATTCTTAATAACGGAATTAAAATCTGAATAATTTCTAAACATCCTTTATTTCCCGCCGATAAGCAGCTGATGCTACCGCTATTGCTCAGGCTAATAACACTCCATGAAAAGCGTTGACATGGTTGCGGTAGAGTGATACGATTTATATCGTAGAATTAACGCTATATGGATTAAGTGACATATCATGTTCGGTCCCAGGTCAACGATGCTCACCCTCTACGGCGATTACGTTCGGCACAGGGGTGGAGAAATAGGAATCGGCAGTCTAATTAAACTCCTGAGTAACTTCGGGTTATCGGAGCAATCAATCAGGTCGGCTGTATCCCGTATGTGCCGGGCTGGAATCCTCAAAGTAAGACGCAGTAAATCACGGAGTTATTATTCTCTCACCGAAGAAGGACTGGCATTGATGTACAAGGGTGAGAGACGAATCTTCGAACGTAAGGACGCCAGGTGGGATGGACTCTGGTATATCGTGGTCTACTATATCCCGGAAGAGAACCGCGAGGCACGAGACCGGCTGCGCCAGGAACTCGCCCTGATAGGATTCGGACCGTTAAGCACGGCAACTTGGATATCACCCCATGACCTTACCGATGAGGTCATCGAACTGGCTGAAAAACTCAAGATAAAGCAATATATCCAGGTATTTCAGACCAGAAACCAGAAAATCAATAACCCCAAGAGTATCGTGTCCCGGTGCTGGGACCTGGGAAAGATACAGAAGCGGTATGCCCGTTTTATAGACGAACACCAGCAGAGACTGGAAGAATATCAGGAGCGGATAAACAACGGGGAGAAGATTGAACCGGCTGAGTATTTTGTAGAGAGGTTCAGGCTGATTGACGATTACCGCCGGTTACCCTACCTCGACCCCGATTTACCGGAAGAACTTTTACCCCCCAGCTGGCCACGCTCCAGGGCGACGGAGCTATTCGACCAGTTTCACGCCCTGCTGACGGAGCAGGCAAACCGGTATTTCGATTCTGTGCTTGCAGAATATTAGTCGCTTCTATCTGTACTTGGCTGATAATTTCTTAACTCACCCCCTCAGGTGAAAGCACAAAGCACGAAACTCTAGACTCTAAAATTATACCCCTAATAGCTTCGGATTTAGATATTAGTATTTAGTATTTTCCAATGAGAGGGGGATTAATGCCTGCCCGCCGTACGCCTGCCCGACGCACAAGGCTTTGGTAGGCGGGAGACTTCGGCAGGCGGGAGGTGAGTACTTCATTCAACCTAAACCGAAAAGAGCTAAATAATATATTGATTGGGGTATAGCTTGAGGTGTACAATCAGGTACTTATTTACGGGTAGAATTGTATTCTCTAAAGATGATAGGCAGGGAGGACGGAAAAATGGCTAAAACAAAGTACGGTAAATATTTCATTTCGGGGCTTCCGTCGGACCATCCTTTGGCACCAAGCCAGATTATCGCCAGAATATCGGGAGAGCTTTTCAAAGAAAGCCACCAGTATTTCGTACGCTGGGTGCAGGTTGCTCCAACGGGGATGCCAGGAGCAACCTCCTGGGAGCAGGTAGGACACGGTCCACACATGCATAAAACCCCTGAGGTGGTGATGCATCTCGGCACTAACCCGGATGACCCTATGGACCTCGGGGGAGAAGTGGAGATGTGCATGGGACCGGAGATGGAGAAGCACGTAATAACCCGCTCTACGGTTGTCTATATTCCGGCTAATTTCATCCACGCTCCCTGGGTAATCAGGAAAGTCACCAGACCCTGGATATTCATCACTGTCTGCCAGGAGCCGCATCACACGGAAAAATCCTTCAAAGAGATGGTACCCGAGGAAGAGAGAGGTAATTTTCTGTTCATTGACCAGGGTTATGAAGGCGTGGAAGAAAAGACGCAGCCGCCATCGGCTATACTTGACATACGTGATTAACGGAGAATCCGTGAATTGAGCCTGGAATCTACTGGCTAGGTCAGCCGGGTCAGGAGGTGGTTTCAGTCGGGGTGCCTGCTCCGGAAACCGCGGTTCGTATGGGAGTTCCGGGCTTTTTCTTTTTACCTCTTTGTCTGAAAAACCAGTTCCTCAATATCAGCGGGGGAATAACCGTGGTCAGCAGGCTCATCAGTACCAGGGCGGCGTAGGTATCCTGAGCTATCAGGTTATCGTTAAGTCCGATAAGGGCTACAATCATGGCAACTTCCCCTCGCGGTACCATACCCAGCCCGATAATAGCTGAATCCCGGTTATTTATCCCCTGGACTCTGGCGGCAAGCCCGCAGCCGAGAAACTTGGCAGCGAGCGCCACCACGGTCAGTACGAGGACAAACCATACCAGGTTGAGGCTGATGATGTGAAAGTCCAGCAATACCCCCAGAGAGATAAAGAAAATTGACGCGAAGATTACCTGAAGGTGCTCCGCGCCGTCCTGGAAACTGCGGTTGTGTTTTAGCTTCACCTGGGCAAGAGCGACTCCGGCCAGGAAAGAGCCTATTATAGCCGATAAGCCCATTAGTTCCGCCAGCATGGCATATAGGAACGCGACCATTACCGCCAGAATAAAGATAGACTCCGGGTATTTACCGCAGAACTTGGTACTGTCAATTCTGACAATCAGCCTGTCGATGAATCTCCGTCCGATATAAGTGCCGGCAACAAGGAAAATTACTGCCTTGCCGAGAGTAAGGAATAACGAGCCGGCGGACAGCTCTCCCAGGACGATGCCTTCCGATATTGAAAGAGCCAGGAGACTGAGGACATCGTCGATAATAGCGGCACCGATTATCGCTTTCGCCGCCTCGGTGCGTAATCTGTTCATTTCTTTCAGCACGTTGGCTGTTATGGCAATACTGGTGGCGGTAAGCGCCGTCCCGATGAATACGGAAGCACCGAAATTGAAACCGGATAGTTGCGCCGTGAAATAACCCGCCACCCAGGGAACGATGACGCCGATCAGGGCGATAATAAAGTATTTTAGATTGGTAATATCCCGGATTCTAAAATGGAGTCCCACCGTAAAGAGCAGAACGACGGCACCGAGGTGTCCCAGGCTTGATACGAAATCGGTATACGTAACCAGTCCCAGTAGGCTCGGTCCTACAATGATACCGGCAAATATTATGCCTACAACGGCGGATTGATTTATCCGGTAGGCGATCAGATATCCTGCCAGCGCCACAAACAGCAGCAGGCTCATCTGAAACTCTACCGACTCCAATATACCTTGTCCGACCACTTATACCTTCAATTGTATAACCTTACGGTGAAAATATTAGCTAACCGATAAAGAATAAACAGTCAAATGGGTATTTATTCTCCCCGCAGTTTAGGGGAATTGAGCCAGAAGCCGGCCAGCTTCATCTCGCCGTCTTCTTCCTGAAATACGGCTCTTACCTCGACCGTGCCTGTCTCTTTTGTAAATTCCGCCTGGTAATAGGCTACCATATAGCCGTTCTCTTGCTGGACCTTTTGATAAGTTTTACTCACATATCTTCCAATCAGGTCTTTTATCAGCTGGTAACCCTGTTGAAATTGTTCCTCCGTCATTTGTTCGCGGCCTTCCTTTATAAAAAGACCAGCATATGTGGTATAGTCACCCTGGCTCAGGCTGGTGAGAGCTTCTTCCACGACTGGTTCGGAGAAAGGGACTTCACCGTTTTCTGCCGTTTTTGAACCACAACCGGTAAGTACCAGCGAACCGCATAGCGCGAACAATAACATCCAGATTAGTTTTCTTTTCATATCTATTCCACTCTGTTAGCTGGCATAACAATTATACCAGATTATGACAGAAAGGTGAGATGGAAAAAGTAAGAGAGGGCTTCGCCCTCTCTTACTTTCGTTTTTTATCCGGTTCTACTTGAACGCTTCTGCCATCTCCTCTTTTGTGAGATCGCATATGGCTCCCGTTGATAGCGCCGGCTCATTGTAGAAGAATTCAGGTAAGACATCATCATCTATCGTGAACCCGGCGGCTTTGTTAAAGGCTCGCTCCAGCTTTAGTGTATCTGTGCCGATTTGACTTATCTTGGCTGCGTCCCATTCGCCCCCGAAGGCTCCTGCCATTAAGTCCGGCATTATTGTGGGGTTGAACATTGCACCCATGTATGCGTACATACACATTAGATTGTCGCAGGTCGCCATGTTGGTCTGCATATTGACTCCCATTGAGAGACGGAACTGCTTCGGCATCAGATCGGAATTGGGCATCATCATAACACCGGCAGTGTGGTCGGCGCCCATCGGTGAGGTTGAATAGGTGATGCTGACGATCTGCGTGTTTCTCGGATCGTAACCCGAAAGGGATTGTCCTTTCACTGTTGGTACTCGTTTCACACCGAGCGCTTTACCGACCGCTTCTGTTCCCTGTCCCATGAGTTTTCCGAACTCGGTACCATCTATCATTTCCTGGACCAGTTTTATGGCACCTTTCTTGTCACCCCAGGGTATCTTGCCGGCTTCCATGCAGACGCCGATAGTAGCACCGGTCTCGATTGTATCCACACCAAGGTCATCGCACATTCTATCGATTTTAGCGATGGTATCCAGGTCATCAATCATGCAATTGGTACCGCACATGGCTACGGTTTCATACTCAAATCCTCCGGTAAGGTATTCACCCTTACTGTCGTTGTAGATATTGCTGCACCTGACGACGCAGCCGGGCTGGCAGGGAAGCTGGTTCTTGCCGCCGTTCTTTTCGAGTTTCTTAAGGAAGGCGGCTCCGTTTATTTTATTCAGTGATTTGATATCGATTATCTCGCCGCTGTAGTTGCGAACCGGCGTCAGGGCCATTGGTGATACCATGTCAATAACGCTGATTGTTCCAACGGTCGTTGTAGCGGATGGGCGCGCGGTCAAGCCTTCAACCAGGCTCTTCCTGGCGGCATCGAATTTCTTCTTGTCGGCATAATTGAAAGAAGCCCTGGTGGCAGGTTCATCTATAACCACGGCTTTAATCTTCTTGGCTCCCATCAGAGCTCCCATGCCGCCTCTGGCGGCAGCACGGCTGGGGTGTCCTGTCGAAGCATCGGTGACCTGTATCGAACAGTTCCGGTATCCGCGTTCTCCGGCAAGCCCGATAGAGGCGACGCCGATTTTGTTCCCGTATTTGGCTTTCAGTTTTTCGACAAGGCTGTAGTTATTCAGTCCAAGATAATCGTCTGCCGGGACGAGTTGCGCCTTGCCGGACTTGTCTACAACCAGTAATTTCCATGAATCATCACCGGGAATATCCTCTATGATGACCATTTTAATACCGTGTCCTGCAAGCATATACCCGACGTTACCGCCGACGTTGGATTCTTTTATCCCACCCGTAAGCGGGCTTTTGCCTCCTGCCGAAAGGCGGTGGGCTGTGGGCAGGGTTGTTCCGGATAAGATACCTGTAGCCAGAATGAACTTGTTTTCCTTGCCGAGTGGATCGCATTTCGGATTGACTTCATCCGTCATTACTCTGGCGATTAGTCCGCGGTTACCGAGTAATTTATATTCTTCCTTGGCTTCTTCAAAGGTGGTAGCACCGGTTTTTACATTTACTCTTAGTACTTTACTCATTTTTTATCTCCATGTTCGCTGTGTATTTATGACAGGTCATATGATTTCTCGAGTAATTCGAGCAAGTCCTCTTTACTGGTTTTCCTGGGGCTGAACATAATCGGACCTGACATCGACCTTTCCGCTATCGCATTCAGTTCGCTCCGTTTGATTCCGTGGTCTTTCAGCGTCTTCAGGCCTATATCTTTGTTGAGTTTCCTGACGGCGTCACGGACCATTTCTCCTACCTTCTGGGTAGAAAGGCCGTGGTTGACATCGAGCCCCATTGCCGCTCCTACTCTTCTTATGCCGTCCGGCGCTCCCGGGGCGACGTATTCCATTATCTCGCCGATAGCCACCGCGCAGGCGTTGCCGTGAGCGATGTGATACATCGCTCCGAGAGTATGGCCGATAGAGTGGCCGAGATGGGTTATGGCGTCATTAAAGGCATATCCGGCGCACATGGCGGCGAAACTCATATCTGTTCGCGCTTCAAGGTTAGAGCCGTCTTTCACCGCTACGGGCAAAGACTTGCACACAAGGTTTATGGCTCTTGCGCCGACGATATCGGACATCGGATTTGCCTGTCCTGAAGTAAGCGCCTCCGCGGCGTGGCAATAGGCGTCCATGCCCGTATCCGCGGTTATCGAGGGGGGCATTCCCACAGTCAGTACCGGGTCAACAATAGACAGTGTAGCCCGCAGCGTGTTGTTGGCTGGTCCACCCTTGTTGCCGGTTTTGGAGTCCGTGATAACCGCCATGTTTGTGACTTCACTGCCGGTACCGGAAGTGGTCGGTATCAAGACAAGTGTTTTACCCGGTTTAAACGGGGGACCGCCAAATCCCATGTACTGGCTTAGCGGTGGGGGATTGGTAAGCAGTATATTGGCAACTTTAGCGGTATCCATGCTGCTGCCGCCGCCGATTGCCACCACTCCGTCCACTTTTGCTTTTATGCCGACTTCAGCGCATTCCTCGCATGTATAATCGGGTGGGTCTGCTTTGACCTGGTCATAGACGTATGACTTAATTCCGAGTGCTTCTGCGTTCTTCATAATCCTGTCAGGGATACCGGCATTTTTTATCCCCTGGTCGAATACGTACAGGACTTTCTTACAGCCCATTTCCTTGAGTCGCATCCCTGCCCGCATCGACATATTAGGACCGAACAGAACGGGTGTCATGTGATTGATGTTGTAAGGCATAATAATATATCCTCCTCTGTTAATAATTATGAACCATTTATCATTAATACAGGACGTGGTTTCACCAGCCTGTCTTTAACGCACATAGAAGGGGTATCAAAGACATCAATTTAGTCCAGCTACCCGAACACCCCAAAACCAGAATCCTTATATTACCTTATTCTGTGGTTCTTGTTCTAACGTTTCTACTAAATGATTAAATCCAGATAAGTTTAATCACAATATCGACACTCCGTCAATACCTGAAGCCCGTAAAAATCCTTGCTTTACTGCTCCAGGTCGCTGGCAGGAGTTGCGCTGGAGCCGTATCTGGCTGCCAGCAGCATATGCCCGAAGTAAAAAGGCTTATCCACTCTCTTCATGTAGATGGGGGCATGCTGTATTCCCGGCGGCAGGCAGATAACAGCGGCGGTGGTGATGGTGTGCTTCTCCCATTCTTCGCCTAATGCTATCTCAGCCTCGCCTCCCAGGTCAGGATAGTTGTCCGGGTCGGTAGGGATGAAGAACAGGATTTCGTCGCAGTCGTGCTTGTGCGGCGGGTCGCCCAGGACATGAGGAGCTATGATGCCCACGAAATTGAAGTTGAAATCGAACCCTCCGATATCAGCCACCGTTGATTCATGCACGGTTATATTCGGTAATGATGTAGTTCTTCTGGGCGGCGCCGCCACTTCAGGTAAACTTTTTATGTATTTTCCATATTTTGATTCAGCCATTATTCTGAAGTCTCCTTTTTCAGTTTATATAATGCCGGTTATCCGGATTTGGTAGAAGTCTTTATGCCGGCTTTCTTACGTATTCGGGTGAAAGGTAGATATTACAGAAGAGGACGGGTTTATCTACTTTCTTGAAGTTGACCGGCGAATGGACCATGCCCTTTGGGATACATACTACCGATGGAGTATTGATGATATGCTTCTCTTCCTCTTTTCCCAGGGACAGCTCTATTTCCGCCCCTAAAACTTTCGGTTCCGCCGGGTTGAGGGTGGTAAAACAAAGGAATTCATCGAAGTCGTGGGAGTGGGGTTCTTCCCCAAGGATGACAGGTTGTGTGATGTACTTCCAGTTCAGGCGGTGATGGATTCCAGACCAGTCTTCCGGCTCTTCCAGGGTTCTTGTCTTTACTCCCGGTTTATCGGTACCGGTTTCCTTCCTGGCTCCCCTTAATATGTGCTTACCGTATTTTGTTTCAGCCATTTTCTTCTCCTTTTTATAGATTGATGTAAGAGAATCCTGTCAGTCAGTTATCAATGCGTTCTTATATCCAGGTGGTTTAAAAACACCGGTTTTATATCCGTGACTGAGAGATAAACTATATTATCAGGCAGCTTTTTGTCAAGCGTTTTCCGAGATATTTAGAAAAAGTGGGATAAACCCACTTGACAATATATCCCACCGTGTTATAATGCAAATGTAGATAGATAGGTGGGTGGGTGTATTATGACTATAATAAAAGATAATAATCTAAAAATAATAGCGGAGAGTGTTAAGCCAGATTCTAAAAAACGGGTGGTTTTACCTAAAAGCGTGATAAAGGATGGTATTACATATCACATATATATAAACAGCTATGACCAAATAATCCTTGACCCACAGGTGATAATACCCTTATCGGAACTATGGGTATTCGAGAATAAAGATATATTAGCTTCAATAGATAAGGGTATGGCAGAATCAGCGAACGGACAAGTTGTAAAACGGGGTTCATTCGCTGAATATATTGAAAATGAGGCGTGAATTACGGTTTTCGCCAACCGCCAGTGAACAACTTAACAAACTTGAAAACAATCCAGCCTCCAAAGGGGTTCTTAAGCAAGTTAGAAAAACATTGGGCTATCTGGAAACTGACCTAAGGTCCAAATCTCTCCAAACCCATGAATTTGATTCCTTAACTAGACGATATAAGAGGAAGGTATTTGAGGCTTACGTCCAACAAAACACACCAAGTGCTTATAGAGTATTCTGGCACTATGGTGATGATGAATTTGACGAAAATGGAGAACGGATTCCGATAATCACTGTAATTGCCATCACAACACATCCTTAGTTTGGGTTACTTTCCCTACCTAGCCTGAGCAGCTTTCCTGGCTATCTCTGACCGTCTTTATGGTGACAATATTTCTGCTCTAACTCTACCGCCTCTCAAACCACCCTTACATCCTAGAGCGTTGTAATCTATTACCCATACCTTAAGTGGCCCGTTGAACAGCCCTGAATGTTGTCACTGCGAAGCCGTGTTCTTTCTTCCTCCTCATACTAAACTATCTCTCAAGCATTATCAGCACTCGAGCATCTCAAAATGATACACCACCTAATCTTTGGTATCATTCTGTTTCAGTTGATATTTATACTCACCACCTTAATATCCCTCTCACATAAAGAGAGAAATCTCATTGAAATACAACGAAAACATATTATATAATCTGGGAAATTTACCGGAAGAACCTTTCTTACATCCAGTATATTATGTATTAACTTACCGCTTCCATATTGACCACCATTAAAGGTCAATAATCATGGAATCTTATCCGGGCAGGAGGTTTGAATGAAGCTCGAGGGAAAAGTTGCTGCCGTAACGGGAGGGGCTGCGGGGATTGGACAGGGTATCGTTTACTGCCTGGCAGAAGAAGGCGCCGATGTCGCCGTCATCGACATCAATGCCGACATGGCTAACGAAGTAGCTGATAAAGTCAGGGCGTCAGGTCGGCGATCTCTGGTTATAACGGCGAACGTAACGGACAGCAAGCAGGCTGACCAGGCACTCCGTCAAATCATAGATACCTTCGGCAAAATAGACATCCTGGTGAATAACGTGGGCGGTGAATCGAGGTTCTATTACGAGACACCGGGACAGGACTATTCGGAGGAAGAAGAGTGGGATGACACGGTAAAGCTGAATCTGAAATCGACGATGATAATGTGCCATGCCGTGGCGCCCCTTTTCGTCAAGCAGAAAAGCGGCAAGATAGTTAATATAGCATCCATAGCGGGAAGGGCGCTGTCCGGGGGAGGAGCGCCTCCGGGAGGCGGAATGGCGGGGAGGGAAGCAGCCTTTTCTCCCATGATGAGCTACGGGGTGGCGAAAGCAGGGGTAATACAGTTTACTAGATTGCTGGCGATGCAGCTTGCCCCGTACAACGTGAACGTTAACTGCCTGTGTCCGGGAGTCCTCTATACTCCCCTGTACGAAAGAAGCTTTCCACGGCGTGCCCGGGCTGTTCCGGAGGGAGAATATATGACTCCGAGGGAGTTTTTTGATAAGTACATCGCGTCAGTCGTACCGCTGGGCAGGGAGCAGACGCCGGAGGATATCGGAAGGGCGGTTGTGTTTTTTGTCTCCGAGGAAGCGAGGAACATCACCGGTCAGTCTCTGAACGTTGACGGCGGTATGGCACCGGGCTAAAGGAGGCTTATAGATGGAAAAATACCAGGGAGCCGAAGCATTTCTAGAGGTCTGTAACGCTAACGGCGTGGAAAACATCTTTTTCAATCCGGGCGGCGACCTCGCTCCCATTCAGGTGGCTGTCCTGAAATACAAGGCAACTGGAAAGCAAACGCCGAACCTTATCGTGTGCCTGCACGAGTCGGTGGCATTGACGGCGGCTCACGGTCACTACATGGTATCCGGCAAGCCGCAGATAGTCCTGGTACACAGCGAGCTTGGAACACAGCAGGTTGCCGGCGCTCTGCACAATGCCCAGTGGGGGAGAATCCCTGTCGTCCTTTTTGCCGGCCTGGCTTTTGCTCAACAGCGTGTTAACTGGCACGAAGAACCGTATGACCAGGGATTGATGACGCGTAACTCCGTGAAGTGGGACCACCATATTTCTGAAGATGAAGACATTCACGATGTCCTCCAGAAAGCCTTCGATATCGCCCTCAGTGAGCCCCGGGGACCGGTGTACCTTACTTACTCACGAGCACTTCTGACGGGTATGGTTGATAAGCGGGAACCCGAGTCTTACGCGAGCAGAGTAACCCCGCTCCCGCCGGCTGACCCTGAAAAACTGGGGCAGATAGCCGATAGGCTGCTTTCGGCGAAGAACCCACTTATCGTGGCGGGGTATACGGAAAGGTATCATGAGTCGGTCAGGAATCTTACCGGGCTGGCTGAGACGCTGTGCGCCGCCGTGGTACCGGGACTGACCCGGATGAATTTTCCGACCACGCATCCGCTCTGTGCCGGTATGGAGGAAATGGGCGGCGGGCTAAGGGGCAACATACCCTTCTCCGAAGCCGATGTCGTCCTTGCCATAGACTATGATTTACCGTATGTTCCGGCGGATGTATTTCCTCAGCCTGAGGCGACGATACTTCACATCGACGTCGACCCCTTAACGCAGGGTAGACCTCTCTGGGGACAGGGTGCAGACATATTTATAAAAGCCGATTCCAGAGAAGCAATACCGTCATTAACCAGGATGATAAAGGACAGAATTACCCCGGAAAAGGGGACCGAGCTGCGCGAAAGGTACGGGCATCTGGCGGAAAAGCACCGGAAACAGCGGGAAGAGCGGCATGAAATGGCGTTGAGCAAGGCAAACGATAAGCCAATATCCCCGGACTGGCTTTCCCATTGCATTGCCGAAATCCTGGAGGAGGATACGGTGCTGGTCAACCACCTTATCAGCCAGTCGTCCTCCCTTGTCGCCCAGATTGACCGCACCCGACCGGGAACGCTGCTGGGCTGCGCCGGCGGTTCCATTATGTGGGCGCTGGGGGCTGCTCTCGGAGCGAAAGTCGCCGCTCCTGACAGGGCAGTTGTCAGCCTGATGACGGATGGCGGCTTTGTCTGGGGCTGCCCTGTTGCGTCACTCTGGCCAGCCACTACCTACCGGGCACCGTTCCTGGCGGTTATTTTTAATAATCAGTCCTATGGAGCAATCAGGACGATACTTGAGCAGATGTCCGAGACCCGGTTTACCGACGAGATGGGGCTAATATCAGGGGTAGATATTTCACCGCCAGCCGATTACGGGATGGTTGCACGGGCTTGCGGCGGGTACGGGCGGACGGTGGTGGAGCCTGAAGATGTCCTGCCGGCATTGAAGGAAGCTCTGGCGGAAGTACGCGGTGGTAAACTCGCCGTCGTCGATGTCCACCTGCCGAAAGGATAGCAGGACGCATTCAGGACGTCAGAACTAACAATCACAGGCAAACAGAACCGGCTCTAGTCACCATTGACATAGCTGGCGTTGTATGATATTATCATATATCGTAAAAATCACGCTATACATATATCGTGACATACTCTGGCTGAAATCAATTGACTGTAACTGACTTGGGGTGCTACTATATCAGCGACATTTTCAGGCTAAAAAAATCAGGGAGTTGAAGAATGAGGTACGGAGAAACAGGTTATAACCTGGAAGTAGACCTGTCCAAGGGTAAAGTTGAAAAAGTAGAGACCGACCCGAAGTTAGCCGAATTACACCTGGGAGGACAGGGTACCGCCGCTAAAATATTGTGGGACAGGGTACCTCCGGAAGTCGAGCCCTTTTCTGAAGATAACCTGCTGATATTCAGCACCGGACTTCTTCACGGCACGCCCGTCCCCGGAGCTAACCGTACCGCTGTTAACACCTTTTCTCCTCAGACGGGCTTATTAGCTCACTCAACGATGGGCAGTTATTTCGGGCCGGAATTGAAATTCGCCGGTTACGATAAAATAATACTTCGCGGGAAAGCCCCCGACCTGGTTTACCTGTGGATACACAACGACGAAGTTGAGATACGTGATGCAACTCACCTCCGTGGGAAAGGTACCCGGGAGACCGGAGACATTCTCCGCGAGGAGCTGGGTGAAGAAAAAGCCCAGGTAGCCGCTATCGGCCCGGCCGGTGAAAACAGGGTCTATATGGCTTCCATCGACCACAGTGACGGCAGCGCCGCCCGGATGGTGGGACCGGTTATGGGGGACAAGAGACTAAAGGCAATAGCTGTCCGCGGTACAGAGGATATTCACGTCGCCCAGCCGGCTAAAATCTTTGAGACGTGCCAGGACCTGAGGAGGCGGATAAGTGAGAATCCGAATGTCGGCGACTGGATGGCAACAGATGAAGATGACAGCTTTCACCATAACAATTTCGCCTGGGGCAATGCCCGTGTGCGGAGGAAGGACTTCTTTACCGAAGAAATCCTGAACAAGTATACGGCGATTAAATATGACCATATGGACCGTCAGACCGGTTGCTTCAACTGTCCCAAGAAGTGCCATAACATTATTTCCTGGCCGGAACGGAGAAGGTTTTCCTATAAATGTTACGCCAAAGATACCTATCATATGGCGGCTTTTAGAGACCTGGACTTCAGTTATGAAATACTCGGTTACGCCCAGGAACTCGGGTTCGACTCCTACTCGACACCGCAGGTATTGGCTTTCGCCATCGAGCTTTACGAAGCCGGTATTCTGACTGATAAGGACATGCCTGGATTTCCGTCCGATGTCGGGGAGAGGTTTTACTATCTGCTCGATAAAATCGTCAAGCGGGAAGGGATTGGGGATATCCTGGCTAACGGTGTTTATCATGCCGCCCGACAGATTGGCAGAGGCGCCGAAGAGTACGACCATAATACAACCAAGAAATTTGAGCAGATTCCAATCAAGCTGGGAAAGCTAAACCCTCCCTACTTTCTTATGATTGCCACCGGTGAGAAGCTGGCTATCACCCAGATTGAAGGCTCTTTCCCCCAGGACCCGATTCCTGACCTGAAGACAAGGCAGGAGTTCGTTGATGATTGGGAAGCTGTTCCTGATGAACAGTTCAGGAAATATTTCATGGAATGGGAAAAACGCAACGAAATACCTAACGAAGCGTCCTGCGCCATTACCGAATGGAACGAGATGATGCACACCATCGACGACTCAGTCGGTCTCTGCGGCTTTTTGTCATCGTTCAGAGGTCAGTTCGGCGGCAGGGTGGTGTATCACATTCATAATATACCGGGCATAATCACCCAGGCGACCGGTATAGAGCTTGATGAGGCGGGACTCTGGGAAATAGGACAGAGAAACCGGAACCTGTTCAGAGCCCTTAATGTAAGAAGGGGGATGAGGAGAAAGGACGAGGCGCCGCCTGCCGACCACTGGGCGGTAAGAGACCATGAGTTTGAGCAAAAGCTGCTCAGTGATTACTACGCCTACCGGGGATGGAGTGATGACGGTGTTCCCACTAAAGAGACTTTAGACAAACTCGGTCTTGATTACGTGAGTGAAGATTTCGTCAGGAGAGGTATTCTCTAGGCTAAGAGGGACTGAAATGAAAAGAACAAGGACGATAAAGACTATAAAGATTGACGCTGATAAGTGCACCGGCTGCCGGGCGTGTGAGGTTATCTGTGCCGCCTATCACGCTGAACCGAAATACAGTATCGTTAACCCGGCAAGGTCCCGGATTCAGGTCTTTCGATGTGAAACGGCTGATATATATGTCCCGATAAGGGCTGGGAAATATACCGAGGTTGAATGTATCGGCAGAAACGTAATCGTAATTAATGGTAAAGAATATGGCGAGTGTTCCTTCTGCCGCCAGGCCTGTCCCTCACGCGACCTCTTTCACGAGCCCGATTCAAAGCTGCCCCTGGAGTGTGACATGTGCGGAGAACCGATGCCGGAGGGAGGACCAATGTGCGTTCAGTGGTGCGAGACCGAAGCCTTGACCTATGAGGAAAAGGAAATAGAGGAAGAGGTAGAAGAAGAAGAGGAAGAAACGGAAGTAGTGG
>CAZBAN010000014.1:34600-37027 GCA_964489895.1 uncultured Dehalococcoidales bacterium | reverse complement strand
TAAATGGGAAAAATATATGGTGAAAAACCTGTATATGGGGTCTTGCCTAAATAGTATTGACCTGACGATTCAACCAATGACCGTGAGCAGTTATCTACTGTTGTGGCCAGAGGTCGTCCGCCACGTCGTCCATCCCCAATTCGAGCAGCTTTTTCCGGCTGGGTCTGGTTGTTTCGCGGCTCCAGTCAAGCTGCCCCAGGCTGTGATACACCTGCGCTTCTATGTCCGCCGTCACCCCGACCAGCGGACCGTCACTCTGGGGCGGTCGTCCTATTATCCTGGGGTGGACCTCGTATTTCAGGGGATTGATGCCTTCACGCAGGTTGAAAACATGCCGCATGTTGGCAATCCTCTCGCCGCATTTTAGCAACTCGTCGACGGAACGCTCCCAGCCCGTAACAGCACTCATGAATCCCGTGATGTATTCAATCGTGTTTCCTCCGACAAGGTCGGCGAACAGGCAGAAACCGCTGGCGTTGGCGACGTGAGTGGTGAAGCTGCCGGGCCCGAAACTCATCTGGGTATGACGCCCCGGTGTGGCATCCATCTGGTAGCGCGCCGCGGAGGTAGCCTCGGGTCCCGATGGGAATTTCGGGTCGTGCATGCCGAGTTCCTGTCCCCCGATATGTATTGCGTACTGTTCCGCCCCCTTGCCGATTCTCCGGGCGGCGGCTCTGACGCCGTCAGCCAGTATATCGCCGAAGCCTTCTCTTTTAGCCATCTTTTCCGTCATGGCGACTATAGCCCGGTGGTTGCCCCAGGTAAGCTCTATACCATCGGTATCTTCCTTTGTGATTATTCCGTTCTCATAGCACTCCATGGCGAAAGCGATGGTACATCCGGTGGATATGGTGTCCAGCCCGTAGTAGTTGCACAGGTGGTTTACCATGTTGATTGATTCAGTGTTGTTGTTAAGACACATCGTCCCGAAAGTCGCCTGGGTTTCATACTCCACCCGCCGGGTACCCGCCGGGTACTTGTATTCACCTTCTCCTGCCTTCAGCCTGCCTTCGCAGGCTACCGGGCAGTGCCAGCAGCCCGTCCGCCTTTCGATGTTGGCTATGGCGGCATCACCGGTCAGACCGGAGACATCGGGGAGGTCGTAGATTCCGATACCGCCCCAGTTCTTCACGGGAGTGTCCCCGTTGTGGGCGAAGCTGGCGGCAACATTGGACGTTCCGTACTTATGGAAACCTTCCAGGGTCTCGTTGGTTCCCTTGCTTTCCCTCATGGCGGCGATATGTTCTTTTCTCAGCTTTGTTACCAGTTCGGCATCGGCTACAATGACTTCCTGCTGTCCCCTTGCCGCCACTGCTTTGATTTTTTTAGAGCCCATGACGGCGCCCACTCCGGAGCGTCCGGCGGCGGCGCCTCTCTTTGTGATAATGCATGAAATAAGAGAAAGCTTCTCACCCGAAAGGCCGATACTCACACTCTCGGTATCTTCCCCGAGTTCTTCCTTCAGCGCGTCCTCAGTACTAAAGTTGTCTTTACCCCATAAATGACCGGCATCCCTTATTTCGGCTTTTCCGTCATCGAGCAGGAGGTAGACCGGCTTTTCCGATATCCCTTTGATGAAAACAGCATCGTAACCGGCGAATTTCACGTGAGGGCCGAAATTCCCCCCGGAATTTGAGTCTCCCCAGGTGCCGGTAAGCGGGGATTTGGTTACCACTCCATAACGACCGGAAAAGGTAGCCTGGGTGCCGGTGAGGGGACCGGTGACGAATCCGATGGTGTTTTCCGGTCCCAGAGGGTCGACACCGCCTTGCTGGCGACTGTAAAGTATCCTTGACCCGATGCCGTAGCCACCGATGAAGTCTCTGAGTATACTTTCATCGGGAATTTCTTCCTCGATTTTTCCCGTAGACAGATTTACAAACAGAAATTTACCCATGTACCCTCTTGCCATTTTACACTCCCTCAAACTCTGTTTACATAATGTCTATTTCTACCTACGTTGCCTAGTTCGTTCCAGGACTAATCGGGCGTAAGAGGCAGGCCTCCGCCGGCGTTTATTGCTTCACCCGTAACGTAAGATGAAAGGTCAGATGCCAGAAACAGGGCTACCCCGGCGATATCCTCCGGTACGCCCATCCTCTGCATCGGCACCCTCCCGGCAAGCATGGCGAAAAACTCTTCCTTTTCCCTGTCCGACCGCTCCTTCAACAAATCGACGAAGAACTCAGAGTGTACCGGACCCGGCAGGATGGCGTTTACCGTGATGTTATAACGGGCCAGCTCAAAAGCCAGGTTGGTCGTCAGCGATATGACGCCTCCCTTGGCGGCGTGGTAATGGATGATAGGGGCGGGTGGATGGATGGCTCCCATGGAAGAGATATTAACTATCTTGCCGTACCTGTTTTTCTTCATGTGCGGCACGACTGCCCGGCAGCAAAGAAACTGGCCTTTCAGGTTGACGTCTAT
>CAZBAN010000014.1:21751-34500 GCA_964489895.1 uncultured Dehalococcoidales bacterium | reverse complement strand
TGCAGGGCGTTGACGACAACGTTGCAGCCTTCTTCGGCAAACTTGAGACAAATACCTCTGCCGATTCCTTTAGCGCCTCCGGTAACGACAGCCACTCTATCCTTAAGTAACAATGTTTACCCCGTTATCTAATAGTATGCATTATTGAAAAAAGTCTACCAGACGGACAGGCCGCCGTCGTGGGCGATAACCTGCCCGGTTACAAAGCTAGAGCTGTCCGAGGCAAGATAAAGTAACAGTCCCTTGAGTTCTTCGGGGGCTGCGGTACGCCGCAGAGGCGTTCTCTCTATCACGCCAGGGCTGGTCTCCGCGAGTCCTTCCTGTTGCGGCTGGGGTCTTCCTCTCTTCTCGCCAAGCCTCGTTCCATGGTGGAATCCCGGAGCGATGCAGTTCACCCTGATACCGTATTTTCCATACTCGCCGGCGGCTTCCTTGGTAAGTCCGACTACCGCAAATTTAGCCGCGGTATAAGGTGGCACCGAAAGAATATCCGGAGAAAGAACCATGAATCCGCATACCGAGGCGATATTGATGATATTACCTGCCTTTTGTTCTGCCATTATCCTGAGGCATTCTCTCATGCAATAGAAGGCACCGTGAAGGTCGGTATCAATCACATCGTGCCAGTCTTCCAGGTCTACCTGCCCGATTAACGCCGGCTGGGCTGAAATGCCGGCATTGTTCACCAGTATGTCGACTCTGCTAAAATTATCCATCACCTGCCTGAACATCGCCTGAACCTGTTCGTACTTGGTCACATCGCATTCAATCGCCAGAGTTTTATGCCCGTATTTTTTTATGATTTCGCAAGTTTCGTCAGCGCGGTCCTTATAGAGGTCGGGGCAGACGACATCGGCACCATGCTCGGCAAGAACATCACAGAATTCGCGTCCCAGACCGCTGCCTCCACCCGTTACTATTGCTACTTTACCGGTAAGGTCATTAAGATTATGTGTTTTTCCTTGCATTTTCATCTCTCGAACTGAAAAGTAACTTGCGCGTATAACTTACATTGCATTCAGGCGACGTACTCTCTAAGCTACCGGACGGGCGGTCATATGGTTGAGCCTGAACTGGCGTCCCTGGAGGGATTCGAACCCCCGACCCGCTGCTTAGAAGTTAGGGAAGAAACAAGCTATCTATCGGTTGGTGAACCGACCGCTTGCCTCCTTTCTGAATGAATTATAGGAGATAGAGTCATTTAGGTCAATAGTTTAGAAGTCCAGTAAAATCATGTGGTTCTCTATGATAAATTAGCTTTATGAATAGCTTCGAAGTAACTTTTCAAGCAATTGTGTGATTTTACAAGGCTAACTGTAATTATGGACGAGGAGGTCGAGTAGAGTCGAACTCCACCTGAAACAATGTTGTGTTTTATCTAACTCTTCGGGATGTGGTTCATTTCAGTTGAATGGTACAGGATACGGCACGCCTAAATAAGCTTCGTTACATCCTCCGGTCCAACGTCTTCTACCTCTCCGGTCGCTGTGTATCTCTGGTATGAACCCTCCAACACTATCTCGATGAAAAGCACCGGTTGTCCTAACCGCTTGAATCGTAACGGACAATGCATCATTCCGGGTGGAATTGAAACAACCGAAGGAGTAGTAATAGTCTGGATTTCTCCTTCTTCACCCAATCCTATTTCTATCTCAGCGTCGAATTTACTGATATCTTCAAGATCACTTCCGACAAAGCACATTATTTGATGTGCATCATGCTTGTGAGGAGGGCCTTCTTCGAACGGTTGAGTGATGTAATGAAAACACAGCGTGCAATTGGCACCGATTTCACCTTGATGAGCGTAAACTGAGTTCCAGTTATATCCTGCTATACCAAGATTTTTTATCGGAGCCGGTCGTACATATTCAGCGTATTTTTTCTTTTCTTCCATAATTCCTCCGGTACACGGAAATTCATTATTGTGAAGGGCTCTCATATCAGGTATATCTGATAACGGAGTTGTGTTTATCTGACAATATCTTTATCCCAGTCGTCAGGGAGTACCTGTGTGTAGTTCGGATAGTTACCGGTTGTTACCAGGATTATCGGCGTGGAGACTTTCTTGATCACTAACGGACCGTGCATGAGCCCACGGGGAATGAAGATAGCGCAACTTTTTGTTATGACCTGCACTTCGTCATCGATAGTAAGATGAACCTCTCCCCCAAGATTCTCGGTATCCTTTGGATTGGTGCTGTAAATGCCGATGATTTCATCCCATTCTGGATGTACGTGGGGAGGGTCGTTGAAACTGCCTTCGATCGTTGGTTTTATACCCATAAAAGACTCATAGTAGAAGGCTCCGGGGATAACATCTCCATCAACCCAGTTCAATATCTGTCCGCTTTCAGGATCACGTGGTACCTGGTCTACCCAGTCAGAGTGCCGATGCTCCCTGTTTTCAGTGATTAGATATGAATATTTATTTCCAGCCATTTGTATCTCTCCGATATTTTTTTACATACCCACTATTTTGCGTTCTTTTGTTCATTCTTGATTTAGTACAGTCAAATCATTATATTACTTGATTTTAAGTTTAGTCTTTGACTTAACCGGCATAGTGTGAACCGAGAATCCATAAAAATGAACCCCCCAATAACTATATTGCCCCATATCCTGCTAAATTTTGCATAAGTCGGACAAAATCTCTTAATTTATTTGACCTACCCCCATAATGATACCACCTTTTAGGTCAAAGATTCACTCATTATCACCTCTGGAGCAGGCGGCTGACCACAGCCCTCTGAAAAAGTGGAGAGCATTAGTCCCGAGGACTCTGGTGTCATAACCGCCCTCCTGGACAACCAATGTAGGCAGCCGTAGCGAGCCTATCGAACTGCCGATTGATTCGAAGTCTATCGCTTCCAGGCTCCAGCTACCGGTAGGGTCCTCTTTGGCGGTGTCCAGCCCCAGCGGGACGACGAGATACCGGGGTCGGAACCTTTTAACCCTCTTCACCGCTTCGTCAAGCGTCTGGTGGTATTTTTCGTTGCCGATAATCTCCGGCAGGGGGAAATTAACGTTGAAGCCTTTCCCGCTTCCCCTTCCCTTTTCACCTGCAAAGCCGCTGAAGTACGGATAGGCAAAGCCGGGGTGGCCGTGAATGGAGACAGTCAGCACGTCGGACCGCTCGTAGAATATCTCCTGCTGTCCGTTGCCGTGATGGTAGTCGATATCCAGCATAGCCACTTTGCCATAACTGCTGAGAAGATGAGCCGCTACCGCCGCCGAGTTAAAGTAGCAAAAGCCACCGAATGTAGCCGGCTCGGCGTGGTGTCCCGGAGGTCGCACCAGAGCATAGGCAAGGCGGTAGCCCTGAAGAAGCTGTTTGGCGGCGGTAATAGTGGAGTCTACCGCTCTTTTGGCGGCGAGGTAGGCATTGCCGGTCAGCGGCGTAAAAGTATCGATACAGTAATATCCGGCACGTATGGGGAGGTCTTTGGGAGGGCGTGCACGATTTCGTACCGGGAAGACGTAAGGATATATCGCCGTGCCCTCGTCGAGCTTGGAGCAGACTTTCCAGAGGTAATCGACGAACCCGTGGTCATGTACCGCCCTGATGTGGTCCTCCGAATAGTGCCGCACCGGTACCCTCTGGAAAAGGTCGGTCTTATTAAGCTCTTCAAGTATGGCATCTATCCTCACCGGCGATTCCACATAGCCGCGCTCTTCGACGTGATGAATGTAATGCCGGTCGTTGATAACCAGCCTGATACGGCGGTCTTGCGGTGTAGCCCTGCTTATGGGAACAGATGGTTTTTTTACATATTTTGGTTTTCTGAGGCTTACCGGGTCGTCCCTGAAAGATTCCACCACCATCTCGACATAGTCACCGGGGACGATGCCTTTATACTTCCGCTCCAGAATCGCCCTCACAATAGCTTTAGCCCGGCTGTTGTCCAGCTCTATATCCTGACCGAGGTCGTCATACACCAGGTAGGGAGGATTATCATCGCCGGGCTTGAGCGGTGTCTCGTAAGCGGTGTTGATGATTGGCATCGCCCCGTACCTTTCATAGAACCGCAGGCGTGCCGCATTCTGTTTCCTGACTTCCGGGTTACGGCTCAGCTTCTGGTCGTCGGGCAGGCATTCGAAGAAGAGTCCGACAGTCTCCAGGTCAAGAGCCTCTTCACGTACCCTTTCATAAAGAGCGCCACCGATACCGCCCCCGGTCATCTGTCTGGCTGCGGAGAGATAGTCAAGGTAGCAGAATTTCAGGGACGGTGCGTGAAACAGGAGGGCAAACCCGTCTATCTTCCCTTTTGCTCCTTCGGCGACGAACAGGATGGCGCGGAACTGGTATTTCAGCGGATTGCGTAGCTGGTCGGGCAGCTTGGCAATGTCTCTCCTGGACAGCATGGGAAACTGTGCCCTTAAAATATCCAGGACTTCCGCTATGGCGTCCTGGTTGGCAGGAGTGATGTCATCGTAAACACGGCGTATTCGAAACACAGGTTCGGATTCCTACCTCCTTTTTCACTTTAACCGCTTTTGAAGCACCAGCTTATCGTCCCCGGGGGTGTAGAAGTCGGGAATGCTGGCTATCAGCTCATAGTTCCGGGACTTATAAAAGTTTCTTGCCTTCTCATATCCCGCTTTTGATGAGGTTTCAATGAGAACAAGTCTTCCCCCAGCCCTCGATATCTCAGCCTCGGCTTCCGCCATCAGGGCATGACCTATTCCCCTGCCCTGTCTGTCAGCGGCAACTGCTATCCAGTATATATCCCAGGTGCCCTCGGTCAGGGGTGTCGGACCGTAGCAGATATAGCCGGCAGTGTTTGAAACCACCCTGGCTACCTGAATATGGTAGTCCGAGGCAGTACCGTGCTGAAGGTACAGGTCGATAAGCTCCTCGGCAACCTTTACCTCGGCGGGAGTGAACTCAGGAGTAGCGTGTAGTATTTTCATAATCTCCGCCCTGTCATTACTGACCATCGGCCGTATCTTAATTGTCACCGAGCTTACCCCTCCATAGCCAGTGAAACGATTTTGTCAATAAACTGCGTGTAGTCCAGACCGGCGACTTTAGCCTGGAGGACAGACCCGGAGTCCGGTGAAATATCCGGGTTTGGATTGACTTCTATAACGTTAAGACGTCCCTGTCTGTCCATTCGCATATCCACCCTGGCATAACCCCGACATCCGGTAAGACCGAAAGCCGTTTCGGCAATACTGGCGATATGCTGCCACTCGTCTTCTGATATTTGAGCCGGGCAGACGGCTGTGGTGCCCCGGTAATATTCACTGTCAGGGTCCCATTTACCCTCATAGGTTATAATCTTCGGTATACCCTGCGGCAGTGAAAATTCTATTTCCGATATTTCAAGGACACTTCCACTTTTGTTTCCGATTACCGTAGTATTGAACTCCCGCCCCTCGATATACTCCTCGACCAGTGTTTCCTCTCCGCCGTATATGTGAATTACCCTGGCGATTTGTTTTTCCAGCGCCGGAAAATCGCCGACGACGCTCTCCGCAGACATACCGTGGCTGGCATCCTCGCCGTTCGGCTTTACGATGCAGGGATACTTCAGGCGGAACGAAGACAGGTTTTCAGGACTGAGCAACTGGAAGTCCGGCGTGTCAATCCCGCCGTCTCTGAGAACGAGCTTGGTCCTGGCTTTGTTCAGCGCCAGCTTCAGCGCCTGCGGGGGACAGCCCGTATAGGTTATCCCCAGTTCAGACAGAATTTCGGGAATATCCGGCTCGGTGCCGGGGTAACCGCAGAAACCCTCGAAGAGGTTGAAGGCCAGGTCCGTCTGTAATTTACTGAGTTTTTTCCTCGCCGCCTCAAGCGGAACGTCGAGGGCAACGCAGGTGACCGAATGTCCCAGCTCTATCAGCGCTCTGCGCACCGCAGCTACTTCGGTTAAAACGCCCGCCACCGCTTCCTGCTCGCCGGCGGTACTATAATATGAAGTGACAGGTTTATTGTAGATGATAGCTATACGCATACGTACTGCGGATACCTTGTCAGGGCTGCGTTAAACACTGCCAGTATCAGTCCAGGGTGAGTCCAGCCTAACTTTTTAGCCATGATGACCAGGTCGCTGTATGTACCCAGGCCCGGCAGGGGGTTTATCTCGATAAAGTAAGGCGTACCGTCACCTCTGACCCTGAAATCGAGCCGGGCGAAGTCACGACACCCCAGCGTCTCGAACGCTTTCAGACTGTGCTCTCTCAACTTTTTTATTGTTTTTTCTCCCAGTTGGGCAGGGCATTCGTAGTTGACCAGCCTTTCCCAGTCCCTCTTTACCTCGAGCGAGTAGACGAAGTGCTCGTTCTTTTCTCTGGGTAAGATACGCATCATACCCAGGACTGCGGGCGGTGAATTGCCGGTAATACCTACCGTAACCTCGTCGCCGTCTATAAACTCTTCCACCATTACCGGCTGCCGGTAGTTCTTCAGTTGATATCTGGCTTCATCCCGTGCTTCTTCAGGGCTATTTACCAGCGAAGTCGAGTGGACACCCTTACTGGAGCCTTCATAAGCCGGTTTAACGATTGCCGGAAACGGGAAACCGTGCCAGTCCGTTCCGGCAAGTCCGCTCTCATCCTTTACTGTTATCCACCTCGGGGTAGTAATTCCGGCAAGCTTCACCAGCTGCTTGGTCAGCGGCTTGTCCAGGCATATTGCCAGGCATTGCGGGTCAGAACCAGAGTAAGGTATATCGAGCATCTCGAGGACAGCAGGAACCTGCGCCTCCCGGCTGCGGTAGCTGCCGCGTCCTTCAGCGATATTGAAGACGATATCCACGTCCTCAAGAAGAATGCCTGTGAGAAACTCTTTACCGCCGCCCAGCGTCACTACCTTGTGCCCGGCAGACTCCAGCGCCGCTTTAATAATTTCCACCGTCTCAACGGAGTCATACTCTTCCAGCCCATCGCCGGTATCTGCTATGTCCGGGTGTACCGCTTCTTTAAGGTCGTATGATAACCCGATTTTCATCTCCGGCTCCTTCTGGTTTTAGTGCTGAAACGACAACAGCTTCTTTGTTATCACCGGCAGCACCAGTTGTCGCTGGCGCTTTTATGTGGTGTCTGCGATGTCCGTTGGTTCTGGGATTCCGATAGCGGAATAGATTGTTCTCGTAGTTTCTCAGCACCAGTTCCTCTTTATTATGTCTCAGTAAATAATTCGGCTGAAGGGGCACCTTACCGCCACCGCCGGGCAGGTCTATTACGTAGGCAGGCACGGCAAGCCCTGAGGTATGACCGCGCAGCCCCTCGATTATCTTCAGCCCTGTTTCCACCGGCGTCCGCAGGTGTTCGGTACCCTGTACTTCATCACACTGGTATAAGTAGTAAGGACGAACCTTTATTTTAAGGAGTCCCTGACAGAGTTTTCTCTGCAATTCTACGGAATCGTTCACCCCCCGCAGCAGGACTGACTGGTTGTTTACCGGGACTCCGCTCCTCAGCAGCCTGTCGCATGCTGCAGCAGATTCGGGAGTTATCTCCCGGTGATGGTTGAAATGGGTGTTGAGCCATATTGGTCCGTACTCCGATAGCATGTCGCATAATTCATCATCGATACGCTGCGGCAGGACTACCGGGAACCGGCTGCCGATTCTTATTATTTCTACGTGCTCAATCCGCCTCAGTCTGGAAATCACCCTCTCAAGATGCGCTGTTGACAGAACAAGCGGGTCGCCGCCGGAAAGAATGACATCTCTGACTTCATGATGCTGGCGGATGTAATTGAGCATGGCTTCAATCTGGTCGGGAGTCCGTACCCATACGCCGTGACGCCACTCCCTCTTCCTGGTACAGTGGCGGCAGAGCATCGGGCAGAGATTGGTCAGCACTATCAGCACCCGGTCGGGGTAGCGGTGCACGAGTCCTGGAACTGGTGAGTCTCTGTTTTCCGCCAGCGGGTCTTCCTCGCCTAAATCAGACAGGGCGATTTCTTCAAATGAAGGTACGGCTTGTTTCCTGATGGGGTCGTCCGGGTCAAAGGGATTTATCAATGACAGGTAATAGGGTGTTATCGACAGAGGATATCTTAAGGTTACTACCTTGAGTTTTGCCTTCTCATTCTCTGAGAGGGGTATAAAATTAGCCAGTTCTTCTACCGTGGTAATTCGGTTGCGGAACTGCCATTTCCAGTCGTTCCAGAAATCATCCGTAACGGTGCTGAAAAACTGGTTTACACCATGAGCGTGACTGGTTTTATCTTTACCCTGTAAGGTACTACGTCCAGGAGGTTCATCGTCCGCCTCACCTGAACCCATTTCGTTAGTTACGGCTATTGACCTTGACCTTTCCATCGTCTTTTATTATTCCTCTCTGTATATTATTTATTACGGTTTTACTATGTCGCCAGGCTGTTATGGGCGGCTTTACGCATTTTAACCGGTGCCCGGCGGTCAGCCGCATAAGCATTCCCCTGGCTATCGATATACCCTTCGAAAAGCAGCATATCAGGATGTTGCTCCAGGTCCTGCCTGGTTCTTATTACAACGTGTTTTTCCGCCGCCCCGCCGGGACTGAATATACTGAAGCGCCTGACCTGTTTTCCGCCTACCGTACCCTGATACTCAAAACACTTCAGCAGTTCTAGGTACTCGGGTAACAGCTTAAACCTGACCCTCATGTACTCCTGAATCGATTTCGGCAATCGCCTTGCTTCATTTTTATGTGGTATGTGTATATGCATATCCGCTTACCGTCTTCCTTTTCTTACCCGGCACGGCATTTCCTGTTTAGTTGTTGATGCTACTGGACCTTCTCGGCTACCTTCTCATCACTCAGTGATATCTCTGGGTGTTTCCAATCGATATGTTTCTTCAAGTTAATCTGGTCAGTGGCGGTGAAGTCACATCCTTCCACAGGACACCTGCAATCGATTACAGCAGGGGGTTCTTTCTTCTTGAATAAACTCATTATTCACCTCTCCGGTATAGATTAGACTTTATCTCCTACTGAGGTCTCTGATTTATCAGATATATCCGTATCCGCTTTCAGATACAGAGTGTAACCACACTGCAAGCACCATGCGATCCAATCATCCGACTGTTTACCGATACTGTCGATTCCGTTACCCTCGAGGAATATATTCCCGTTACACCTGGGGCAACGCCAGTTGCTAAAACCTCTTCTAACCATAAATCTCCCAACGTTATAATTTACTATGTTCAGGTATAGATACCTGCTCATCGTATACGCAGTGAACCTACCCTTGACAAGTCACTTTTGTTTCTAGTATTATAATTCGTGTATTTATATTATAGATTATCATTACTAGAATTATATTTCTAGTATTCTATAACAGGATTATACAACGAATTTAATATTTGTCAAGTATTTCTAGAAAAATATTTCCAGGAGGCTAAATATGGCTGAGTGGACATTCGTTACCAACCACGCTATGGTGCTGGCTTCTATTGCCAAGAAGCGGGACCAGACGGCCAGGGAAATCGGTGACGATGTTGGTGTAACCGAGCGGACAGCCCACAAGATAATCCTGGACCTTGAGAGAGACGGCTATATCACCAAGACAAAGGTTGGCGTTAAAAACAAGTATAGAGTCCACCCTGGACTCCCTATTAAGTCTGCCGACGGGGCAGTGGGTGAACTGCTTGAACTCCTGGGCTGGAAACGCCGAAAATAGCCGGACCGCAATTCGACCTTCTGCTAGATTCATATGTCATTGTACACACCCGGCTGACAGCCCCGTAGCAATTGTGGTAAAAAATAACTGAATCTCACAAATTTTCATTGCTATACAATTCTCGGTTTTGTGTAATTACACTCTCACCTAACAATAAGTCAAATTATCGGACACGAAGAACTCACACGTTTATCATCCCCTCCGAGTAATAAGAGACGAAATTTGATATCAAAGAAAAACCTCCTTGAGGGGAGGTTCTTCTTGTGTTGGCGATTTATCAAAGAATTCTTCGGAGTTTATTTAACTCGGAAAAGTGTGATATATAGCTCAGCCTAATTAATATTGAGAGTATCTGTTTTTCTACCAATCGTTCTCGAGCCAGGTGAGACATACGGGTTTATATACGGCTTATCCGGTCTCTATGATAACGGAATAACTGGCAGGTCAATATATGAAGCGTTTCCGGTTTGATGATATATGGTTTGAAAAGCCGGGATTCCCTCTGTATCTACTCCAACGGCGTTGCCTGTATTCATATTTCGGTCGAAAGTAGGAAAGTCACTGCTGGTAACGTCTATGCGGATACGATGCCCTTGTCTGAACAATTGACTGATGGGACCAAGCCTGATGATTATCCCCACTATTTCCCCGGGTTTTAGTAATTCGGATTTAAGAAAAGAATTTCGATGTTTCACCCGGATGATGCCGTTGGCGATGTTATAAGCTCTGCCATCGGGATATACATCTACCAGTTTGGCTGTAAAATCTGTATCTTTGCAGGATGAAGATACAAACAAATGCAACTCAAGCGGTCCGGTTATTTCGATATCCTGATCCAAAGACAGTGTTGTATAGCATAAAACATCATCCCGATGTTCGATTCGAAACTGATCGATTGGTCCAGCTAAGAAACCGTTTTCCGCTTGTGCAGCTTTGCCGCCGATAGTAGGCACTGGATTAGAAGGATCGTAGACGTATGTGTCTGCCGGCTCATTTCCGGGTTCTTCACGATTTAGTAATCCATCGCCAGTACTGGAATTTGCATTACCTTGGCTGTGCAGGAAAAATCTTTGCCAGGTGGTCTGTAGTAAGGGCCAGGTATCAGCATTATGCCAGGTATTCCTGCCCATGGTAAAATAATGCACAACGGGCAGGCTGATATCCTTTCCTTTGAGATATTTATCAAAGAATGAAAGCTGATATTCCCAGGCGCCGGAACCGATTTCATCAGCGTAATGACCGAAATCAACATCTCCCAGAATCCTGACAGGTTTACTGTGACACCAAGGTCCTACGAATAAATGCTGGTGTTCTCTGGCATAACCATTTCCTGCTTTAGTTTTCGCATTCAGGAAGGTATGAAAGGTAAGTCGCGACCACGGATCATACCAGGCGGCAATATTCAAAGAAGGTATTTTCACTTTATCATAAGGATATGGTTCTGGACCGCCCGTTCCCTCCTTGACCTCAGAAACCCCGAGTAACATATGCCAGATTTCCCGTATACCCGGGACATCGAACTGGGGAACGTCCATAAGAGGTAGATAATTATAGGCAAGGGAAGGGTCATCTTCTATTGTCTTCAGTGCCCGACGTATTTCAGAAGTATCTTCACCCTGAGTTTCCAGCTTATCAATCACATCTCCGGCTACAATCATGAGAAAACTCACGGCTACGTTCAGAAGAACAGGAGCGTCTGATACCTCAGGACTTCTCTCACCCGGTACCCCGGCAAGGGAAGGAGCTGTCGCTTTAAGATGAGGAGGGTTCTCACGGGCAGCCTTCCACTGCACCGTACCCAGACCGGATTCTCCCGCCATCCCAATATTCCCATCACACCAGGGCTGGCTGGCTACCCACTCAATGGTATCGTAGCAGTCCGGTCCTTCGATTTCCTGAGGAGCTGCGGAATCATATTTCCCTTCAGATCCTAATCTCCCCCTGACATAAGCGAATACCAGAGCATATCCCGCCTGAATGGTTGGCATTACCTGAACGTAACTGAAGTTTAAAAACCCGTCGATATGATACGGCGAACGCATTACGATAGCAGGATACTTTCCTGCATTGCCCGGGCGATAGATATCACACCTCAACAATATCCCGTCCCGCATCGGAATGGCAACATCCCTTTCAATCCTGATCAAGTCCACCATTGAATTCACCCCCGTGATTCATATTACCTGGCTGAACTTATTGAAATCTCAGCATCTGCCTTTAAACTTATTCTTCCGAAATCAAATTTTGTTTGTAGGTTCCACTCATAACCACTGTGAAGTGGAATATCGGCTTTATGACCGAGAGTACCCTCAAAGGACAGTGCGTCAGTCCTTCGGGAATAAAGAGCAGGGTACTTTTGGTCAGGATATATTTTTCATCTTCAAGCCAGAATTCCACTTCGGCATTCAAATCATTCGGCCTGTTAAGGTCGCTGCCAAAGAAGCCTATAACCTCATCATAGTCATGTTTGTGGGCTTCATCGTGGTTGAAATCGGTGGCTTTCCACAGCCAGACAACATTTACATTAAAAGCACCGGGTGTATTTTCACCGTCCATCCAGAGCACTTTGGTCGCTCTTTGCATATATTCGGCTGAGGGCATCATGCCCTCGGGCATCTTCAATTCCTGGAGCACATATTTTTCATATTTTCTCTGGGTCATTGTACAACTCCTTTATTTCTCCATAGAGTTCAGGCCGCCGGTCACCGATAAAGTCCAATTCAAATTCTCCCGGTTTAAAAACATATCGCTTGTTCCTGGAGTCGTTAAGGTCTATTTCGGCGTAGATTATCTCTTCATTATCGCCGCTTGCTTCAGCAAGTGTATCTCCCATGGCATTTATAATTTTGCTGGTTCCAATGAAATGAGTACCTCTCTCGTTGCCGACCCGGTCGACAGCTACTACCGCCACTTTATTCTCATATGCCCTGGTGTTCACGACAAATTCAGGAACTTTGTTCCTCCCGTTTGGCCAGTTAGTTGGGAGGATAAGGATTTCAGCTCCCAATAAGGTCATAACCCGGGCATTTTCCGGAAAATTACAGTCGTAACATATATGTATTCCGAGAATGCCCACAGGCGTGTTATACACACGAAGCGGTCCATCACCCGGGTCCAGGAATCTGTCCACACC
>CAZBAN010000014.1:8669-21651 GCA_964489895.1 uncultured Dehalococcoidales bacterium | reverse complement strand
GTGCTTGCCGGGGCTACACCAACCACGCCCAGCATCGGTGCAACAGGAAGCTCCAGCGTATCGCTCCAGATAATCTTACCGTCCCTGATTTGTACCACTTTCTGCTGTGCGCCAACACCGCTGAGACCCATCCAGCCCGGCATGGCTCCAGTACTTCCCCAGTAATTGGTGAAGCCGACTGGATCAAGGTCTATTTCCCCGATGTGGACAGATAATACATGCTCTGACATTGCCCCTTCTACGTAGATGCAACCGCTGGAAGGATTCCCCCCTCGTAGTTTTTGCTGAAGAATTGCCTTTTCGGGATGGTCGTCAAGCCACGGGCCCGGATTTAGCTGCGTTTCTACCTCAAATTCCTCGCCGGGGCTGACTCGCAGGGTCGGTTCGTTGTCCGGCCCTGTCTCGAAATAGAGAATGTCTCTGGTTGCTCGCTGCATTTCACCCTCCTCCCCAATTTGATCAAAACCTACCGGTGTCATACACCGTTTTACCGCCGACAATCGTAGCTAGAATGGGAATTTCATGAATCCCGTTTGGGTCAATAGTCAGGATATCATCACCTATGATAGTGAAATCAGCCAGTTTACCAACTTCTATTGAACCCTTGATAGCATCCTGGTGGTCCTGCCAGGCCCCGTTTATGGTGTAAGAGCGGATAGCCTGTTCGACGGTTATGCATTGTTCAGCCCCGATAACTTCTCCGGTAGCTTTGTCTTTGCGGAGTACAGCAGATTCTACTCCTTGCCTCCAATCCGGATAAGTTACCGAAGCATCAGAGCTGTTAGAGACTCTTACACCTTCGTCAAATAGCAATTTCAAAGGCCAGTGATAAGCGGCTCTCTCCTCTCCTGTAATACCGATCATCAGGTTGCCAATTGTCCATTTGATAGCTGACTGGACGTTAGCACCGATGTTATTCTCAGCCATGCGCTTGATGCATTCGGGGGTTGCATAATCAGTATGTATGATGTAATGTCGTGCGTCCCAAAGATGTTCACTAAGAGCGGCAATGTACCCGTCAACGCAGGTATCTATACCGCGGTCTCCGGTAACGTGAATACCTACCTGGAAATTCCTGGTATTGGCATATTTTATCATGTTGATTAACATGTTATACCGTTCCTCGTCGGTATTGCCATCTACCAGCAGTTGGCCATGCCCACCTCCGATATAGTCCTCATACATGAAGGCTGTCTTTGACGGCGGGATACCGTCAGCCAGCAACTTCAACCCGGAAATCCTCAGCCATTCATTCCCAAAGCCTGTGCTGGTGCCAACGCGATCCAATGAGCTTTTTACGCTTTCGAGAGAAGGACCGCCCATAATCATACAGTTTATCCTGAGGGTGAATTTTCCCTGGTTATGAAGGTCAGTATAGATTCTTATCAGTTCGGGACTAAGACCTGGCTCGGTAACGCAAGTAATGCCGAGAGAATTGAGTTCAGCCATGGCATTGAGTATACCGGTTTTTCGTTCTTCTTCCGTGGGAGGTGGTATTAAACGCCGTACCAAGCCTGCCGCCGCTTCAAACAGTATTCCGGTCGGTTCTCCGGTTTCATTTTTTTGAATAATGCCTCCTTCAGGATCTGGCGTATTCCTATCTACTCCTGCTATTTCCATCGCTTTACTGTTCGCCAGGCAGACGTGACCGGAAAAGTCTGTATAAACAACCGGGTTATCGGGACTTGCCTCGTCGATATCAAAACGGGTCGGCCATGTTTCAGGTTTGCCTTTAAGCTCATCAAGGAATCCCCTGTCCCAGCCCCATCCGTCTATCCACTTACCGGACTCGACTTCAGCCACTTTCTTTGCCGTTGCATCCTTCATGTCGGCAATGGATTTGATAACCGGAAAGCCAAGATCGACCACCATAGGAGGTCTTTGCAATCCGAAACCGTTGAGGTGGCAGTGGGCATCGTTTATCCCCGGCAGGACTGTAGCTCCTTTTAAATCGACTAACCTGGTGTTGCCACCGGCCAGTTTTTTCATATCCTCGTTTGAACCGACGCCGGTAATTTTATCATCTTTAACAGCTACTGCTCCGGCAATTGAGAAATCACTGTCCACGGTGATGATATTCCCATTGAACATCACCATATCCGGGTTCAAAGGCTGCCAATTGGACTCTGTTTTCTTTACCATAGGTCTTCCTCCCTAAATTGTGTTTAAGTATAGTTGATATCCCTAGTAGTTTCTAAGAATATCAACCATCGTTTCGCTAGCTTTTATAGCATAGTCACGCGGTATAGTTAAAGGCGGCATGAAACGGAATACATTTCCATAACGACCGCAGGGAGTCACGATTATACCAGCATTAAGCAGTTTCATTGCGATTTCCCCGCATTTATCCGGAGCAAGAGGTTCACGGGTATTCCGATCAGCTACCAGTTCAATACCGATCATCAGACCACGACCGCGGACATCTCCTATAGACGTAACTGTTTTTACTGCCTCTTCGAATACTCCGCGAATCTCGTTTCCAAGAATCACAGCCCGGCCAAGTAAGTCCATGTTTTTGTCTGTAATCAGGTCGATATTTGTCATGCATACCGAACAGGCCAGAGCATTGCCGGCAAAAGTTCCAGGCTGAGATCCTTCGACCAGCGATTGGTTAATCTCTGAACTAAAAGTAACCCCGGCCATGGGAACGTCACCTCCCATGCCTTTACCCCAGGTCAGCATGTCTGGTACAACTCCTGTATGTTCGATGGACCACATTTTTCCTGTACGTCCGGCCCCGGACTGTACTTCATCATCTATATAAAGAGCTCCATATTTTTCTGCTGCCTGTTTGATTAACTGGAAAAATTCAGGTGGAGGTACCACGTAACCACCTTCACCTTGTTGAGATTCAATGATAATGGCAGCTACATCGTCAGCAGCCGTATATGGAGTGTTGAGAACATGGTCTACATATTTTGCACATTGCATATCACAGGACGGATAGGTCATATTAAAAGCGCAGCGGTAGCAATAGGCATATGGCAAATGGATAACACCGGGCATCATTGGTCCCCAACCATGACGGTATCCGTAACCGGTAGTGAGGGCTCCGGATCCCATCCAGACGCCATGATATGCCCCGTGGAAAGCAATGATCTGTGATCGTCCTGTATAATGCCGTGCGAATTTGAGGGCAGTTTCCACAGCTCCGCTGCCGCTTTGCATAAATGCAGTCCTGCAATTGCCCCGCAGCCCTTCGGGCATGATTTCCGAGATTCTCCTGGCAAGTTTGATACGTTTGACATTTGTGGAATCGGTGGTATGCATTATCTTGGTGCTCTGGTCATGAATTACTTCTAGTACTGTCGGGTGGTTGCGACCGATAGCGTTTACGGCAACTCCGGCAGCCATGTCGATGAACAGGTTTCCATCGGCATCCTTGACCGTAGAACCGCGACCTTCTTCCATGATAAGGGGGAAAGCACCGGCACCCCGGGTTAATGGCTCGTATTTCGCCGATTCGTCTAAAAGGGTTCGAACTTCAGGACCGGGCACCTCGGTTCTCATTTTAGGTGCACCAGGGTATGAAAGTTTGGATAATTCAACTTCAGTTATCATAGTAACCTCTTTGATTTTCATTAATGCAGTTTTTATCGAGTATAGGTATAAGCATTCTTTATTTCAAGATTTCAAGGTTATTGAAATACAAACGGTATTTAGCACTTGGCTCAGCGATAAGTCCTTCCGGGAACTGACTGATATAAATTGACCCCGAGAGGGGAATGTGAGATTTCTATCAGTAATCGATATTTCCTTTTATAGATAGAAGTAATACTCAGTTTTAGGTCAGAATAAAAATCAGGTACGTAATTTTAAAATACTATATACAATACCGAATTAAGGAATCATACCTCTTAAAAGGGTATCCTTCTCCACTGGCAATCCGTGGGACAAAAAAAGCAGGGAGCTTTCACAGGGACCTCTCTGGCTTTAATCGCTACAGCAGAGACAGATTTAATGGGTGACATTACCATATTAGAATTCAGACTTACCCCTATTCTATCGGTTTTGAGAGCGTTAAAAATGACTTGTTGTTGACAAAAATCCATATCGCAATGTCCCGGGCTGAATCTCAGACTGAATTGCAGGTGGGAATTATAAGCACATTTTCTACAATATTCTTCTAACATGTCAGTGAACATATCGGCGAGTTCGGATTCAACCGTATCAACTATAAACTGGGTTAAAAGAGGTATACAAGACCCGCGAAGTTTTTGTAGTTTATCTCCAATCGTGGCAACCATAATAACAACAGATGTATCCCCTTTGCACATGGTAACCATTCGGGCAAGCATAGCGCTTTGTATATCTCCCGTTTCAGTCTGAATACCGCTATCTGTTGTTCCAAGCAATCGTAGACTCCGGAACATCCCCCTCGGTGTGATGTACTTCTCCACTTCATCCAGAACTTCGTTTAACATTTCTTCAATATTCATATCCTGAGTTTCAAAAGCACGATAACCCAGCAGACGGAGTGCCCTCTTTCTTAAATGGTCTATATCTTTTTTAGTTAACTTCGGCTCAAATATCTCCATGGTTTCTCTTTTAAATTTATTGACAACTTTTTTATATAGCTGAAAGAGACTTATACCGTCACCTCTAAAGGGTACTTACCGTACTTTTCAACTGCTTCTCGCAAAGCAAAGATGTTGGAGAGGGGTTGTCTCCAGTCGACAGTGCAATGAGGGCAAACTACGAGCCTTTTTGAGGGACCAAGTTTGACGATAATTTGCCTGACTCGTTCCATAACATCCTCAGGAGTACCATATGAGAGTAAATCATTAACGTAAAGAGCGACACCCATAATCACGATGTCGGGGTACTTTTTGTTTAACTGAACCCAATAATCGATATCCATCGGATGGTCTCCGTTCGCACAAAGAATGGAAACACCTTCTTCTCTGAACTTATTGATCATTTCTTCCCAATAGGGATCGAAGCCGCAATTATGAACAACGAGAGATAAGCCCATTTCTTTGGCAAACCTGGCAACAAACTGTCCCTCGAACTTCCATGCGTCCTCAAAACTCAGCATGTGTCGATTGAATCCGTACTGACAGTTAAACATGGTTTCAGGTTTCCCAACCACTTTGCATGTTGCCTTGTAAAGATCTACGTGAGAAGCGTATATCTTCTCGCACAATTTCAGGAGCAGTTCAGGATTCTCCCGCACATCAATATATGCCTGCATCCCTCGCAGCAACTGGATGTTCGACCAGGTTAAACTTGGCGAAAATGGTTGCGATATACCAGTCTTTTCCGTTAGTATTGCTGAGGCTTCTAGGATAGTCGGCCATGGCTCAATTTTCAGATGATCGGGTATTTCAAGATCCTCAATATCCTTTTCCGTCTTACATATCATTCCCTCTGGCATATGAGGTGCTCGATACTCGAACCAGACAAATTGATCGGTATCCTTGCCATTAACTTTGGCATAAGCTAACGCTTCAAAAGGGCCAGCATAGGGAGGTACGACCGTGTCAAGATTGTCCGTACCCAGTACTTCGTAAGTCGTCAAACTTGATTCAGCCAGTTTCTTGGGACTCGACAGCATTTCCCTGACAGTGAGTCCTGTTATACGTGCGGCTGTTGATTCACCGGATAAAATGGCAAGAGGTACCCTGTCCGGTGTTTCCCCCGCATACACGGCCGCCATTCTTTCTTTTGATGCTTTCCAGTCATGCTTCATTCTTTTCACCTCCTTGTCATACAGCTCACAGGGACTTATGCCGTCACCTCTATAGGATACTTCCCGTACTTTTCTACGGCTTCTCGCAAAGCAAAAATATTGGATAAGGGCTGTCTCCAGTCGAGAGTACAATGAGGGCAGACTATGAGTTTTTTGGATGGACCGAGTTTGGCGATAACTTGCCTGACTCGCTCCATAACATCCTCAGGAGTACCATATGAGAGTAAATCATCGTTCTATAATGCTGTACCAAAAGGACTTCTTTTCGGAGTGTTATCTATTGAGTTTTAATAAAACTCAACACAATTGTATAGTACGTGGTTCCATATTCACCGAGCCGGTACAACAAGTTATCCTTGTTACAACTATAGGTAGTTCTCTTGAATTAATTGTGAAAGGACTTACGTCTGGTAAGGTATATGAGCCTGTATTGCCTGAAATTCAATTGGCTCAAACATCTATTACACCTGATCAATTTCGGAGGAGTTTGATTGAATAACAACCAAATCCTGGAAACAGCGTTGAAACAGTCGGCACTGGAGGCTAACTGCAGACCGGATGATTTCCTGTCAAAAGAAAACAAGGTCGTTTTCTCCGCATCCAACCCGAAAGCGAGGATATACCTCACACTTCCCTTCTACTTTAACCTGATTTCCTACGGTAATAACATCGTCGCCTCCGTAAATGGGGAGATTGCGGAAACCGTCAAAGAATATATCGACAGGTATCACGTCGAACACTGCTTCGAGACACCGAATATGTATGTACTGAACGATGAACTCGAGAAAAAAGGTAAGAGGGTCAGCAATATGGCTGAGTATTTCCTGCCGGACACGACCATGCTGAAAGAACTCGGTTGTACCTGTAAAATCAGTGTTTTATCACCGCAGGATTTTGCCGGCCTTTATAAACCGGAATGGAGCAACGCCCTGGAAGAGAAGCGGAAAGAACATGATGTCCTCGCAGTGGGTGCTTACGACGGAAACAGACTGACAGGATTAGCCGGGTGTTCGGCTGATTGCGAAACGATGTGGCAGATAGGCATCGACGTTCTTCCTTCATACAGGAGACAGGGAATAGCGTCGGCTTTGACAAGCCGTCTGGCTCTGGAGATCATCGACCGGGGCAAGGTTCCCTTTTACTGCACTGCATGGTCAAATCTTGGTTCAGTGAGAAATGCCATAAAGAGCGGGTTCAGACCGGCCTGGGTAGAAATGACAGCGAAGCCCATCGAAGAATTCGATAAAGCCAACTCCAGATATCCAGGTCAACCCTCCACAACCTGAACCGGTAGCGAAAACCTCTAGTGTGTCAGGATTTTTAATCGATAATTTAATAGAATGATTATGGCAGAATACCTTCAATATTTAGTTTTTTTGGGCGCGGCTGTTATGTTGGTTGGGGTGATCCCCTACATAAAGGACACCATCCTAGGTTAATAAACTATTGTTTCACTGGCAAGCCCAAGGACTATGATTATTAGCCAAGTGTCGTCAAAAACGGCGGGTTTCTTACATTTGAAAATTCGTAAAACCACAGATTAGATGTTATTTAACGAACAGAATTATTATCGTTCTGGTTTTTCATTTCTCAATATGAAGCTAAGTTCGAAAGTTTTAGTTCTGTCTATCGTACGGTACCGCCCACCATAATTCAAACTTCCCAAAATCAGCTACGAAATTGGTTCGAGTTTTTCTCTCTATCAAAAATCCCTATTCAAATTGAGCCTATGGTCGTTCAAGTCCAGTATGGTCTATTTTTGATGCCTTGTTTTTAAAATATCACTTCATTGCTATATGTCATTCCAATCACTCATTTTATTAACGATAAAGAGAACCTTCAATAAGCAGTAACTTACCTCATCACGGAAGACTTCCTGTTACTGATTTCCTTGACACTCTCGTAACGGTAGACTTTATGCTGATTCTATAGCCTATCGAACCTTCCGGAGAATATATACGCGATGAAACAAGAACTTCACGAAAGCACCGAACGTCTGGGCAAAGCCCCTCTTGGCAAATTAATTCTCAGGTTAAGCTTACCGGGAATGGTAGCGATGATAACGATGACCTTATACAATCTGGTAGATGCTTTTTGGGTAGCGAAGCTGGGACATGAAGCAATTGCCGCCCTGACAGTCGTAATGCCTGTACAGATATTCACTCTGGCTGTCGGGCTGGGAAGCGGAATTGGTATCGGTTCATTGACATCCCGGCGCTTCGGTGAAGGAAACATTGAAACCACTAACCATATTGCCGGCCAGATATTTGGATTAGCTGCTATTTTTGGTACCCTATCCATATTAGTGTATACCCTTTTTACACAGCCGCTTTTAACTCTCGGAGGTGCTACCCCGGATATAATGGATTATGCAACGAAGTTCCTGGTAATTATTGCTTTCGGCTCACCATTTTTCCTTTTTCAGGGTTTATCCAATGAGTTACTGCGAGCTTCCGGGGATGCGCTGAGACCAATGATTTTCTCTATTACCGCTGCCGTGACTAATATTATTCTGGACCCCTTGCTGATATTCGGTATCGGACCTTTCCCTGAAATGGGTATTGGAGGAGCCGCTTTAGCTACGGTTATTTCCCAGTTCGTAGGAGCATTCCTTGCCTTCTCCTATATCATTATACTACGTAAATCCGCCTATAAAATCAGGTTATCATATCTCAAGCCAGATTTTTCAATCCTGCGTAACGTCTACAGCGTGGGTTTTCCGACAATGTTAACGGTAATATCTGAAAGTATGACATTTATTATATTAAACAATGTTCTTTCCGGATTCGGCTCGGTTGCACTGGCTGCGGGTGGTCTGGCTATGCGTGTTATTGACCTTGCTTACATGCCTGTTTTCGGTGCTGCGGAGGGTTTATTACCTATAATCGGGTACAATTTCGGAGCAAGGTTATTTCGCCGGTTATGGAGATCAGTCCGGATCACATCTATAGGCTTGTCAGGTATCCTGGGAATTCTCTCGATATTCGGAATAATCTTCAGTCCACAGATTACCGGTATCTTTACCACCGAGGTTGAATTAATTGAACAGGGTGCCACAGCGATACGCATCTTCCTGTTTTCGGTAGTAATTTTTGGTCCAGCCAATATGTTTATTACCACTTTTATGGGGATTGGAAAAGGGAAAGATGTTTTCTTTCTATCCATGGTTCGTCAGGCAGTGTTAATAGCATCACTGTTGATACTACCGAGGATACTGGCATTAAACGGAGCCTGGTTATCTATGCCGGTTGCGGATCTGGCTGGATTTTTTATAGGCGGATTCTGGGTGCTAAGAGAGTATAAGAGACAGATGAAGTCTATGAAGGTCAATCCTGTTTATGAATCTTTATAATCAAAATGATATTTGTCGTGACTATCCCTCTGAAAAGATAAACAAAACAGTCTTGACACTCACGTTACGGTAGGCTTTATACTGAAACGAATCTTATAAAAAGAGTGTTTAAATGCTGTTCAAGATAGGAGATTTCTCCAGAATAAGTCGTGTGTCTATCAGGACATTACGATATTATGATGAAATTAGTTTGCTTAGACCTGTGCAGGTGGATCAGGCTACAGGATACAGGTATTACTCTATCGAGCAGTTGCCTGAAATCAATAGAATCAATATGCTGAAAAATATCGGGTTATCTCTAGAAGATATTCAAGAATTACTGAATGATGCTCCACCGGTCGACTATATCAGGCAATTATTACAGGTCAAGAAATCCGAGATTCAGGAACGTATCAGTCTGGATAAAGAAAAACTACGGAAGGTCGAGATATGGTTGAATAGAGCTAGCTCGGAAGGTATATTACCTACCGATATTCATATACAAAGAAAGACGGTACCGGCATTAAGAGTGATTAGTAAGCGCGAGATAGGCACATATGATGAAACAACGGATAGGATTCTGAGTGAACTAAGACAGCAGCTTGATCGTCCGGGAAATATCGATAGCGTCAAGATTACCGGCCCGGTGATGGGGATTTTCTATGACGATGAGTACAAGGAACTGGATGCAGATATCGAAGCCGCAATACCTATATCAGGAGAATTATCGGTGATTGAGGAAGGCTTCGAAGTCAAGACTCTGCCAAAAATTGAAGGTATTTTTACTATTTACAAAGGCCCTGTTTACCACCTGAATGAAATTTACGCCCAAATCATAGACTATGCTGAACAGCATAACCTGAAACTCCTTACACCCATTCGAGAGTTATATCTTACTTATCCGGAAGCCGATCTCGAAGACGGATTAATTATAGAAATACAGTGCCCCTTTAAGTCACCTTAAGAAGGTTTACCCAAATAATTCACGGTATAGCATTTATATACCTCTGTATCTTTCGAGTCTCCGATCTGTGATACCGGGCTAGCAAATTAGCATAAAAGAAAAAATCGTCAATTGAAAGCATCTTTACTGAAAACAGGTGTCTATTACGGCTGGATAATTGTTGCAGGCTTTATTCTTATTCAGACGGTAATGATGGGGATACACACATCTTTCAGTGTGTTTTTCAAATCCATCGAGACTGAATTCACATTGAGCCGCACCGTAACCTCATACTTATATATTTCATGAACCTGGAGATGAGAAACCTGACCTTCATAACACTATAAATAATAAAATATCGCCGGATACCTCCGGTAATAAGAAAAGGAGAAGGATGCTAATGGAAATACGTAAAGCTAAATCGGAAGAAATGGATGATTTTAAAAGAGTTGTTCGGACTGCACTCATGTTCCCATCCCCCGCACCTGATTACCCGGGAGATGAATTGACACTATGTGCGTTCATAGATGGTAAACTGGTTACTTCTTATGCTGCTTTGCCGATGACGATAGCTATAAATGGAGGTGAGGTTCCGTTTGCGGGAGTCACCGCGGTTGGCACCCTGCCCGTTGCCAGAAGACTCGGTTGTCTAAGAAAAGTTACTACCAGGCACTTCGAGTTACTGCATGAAGAAGGAGAAAAGCCGGTTACTGCACTGTATGCAACTCGGGCGGCTATCTACCATCGGTACGGTTATTCTTCAGTAGTTACCTCCGGTTCCTATACTGTCGAACCGCGTGATATTCAGTTTATCGCCGGATGGGAACGCGGTGGCAATTTCAGAGAAGCGGGAGAAGCAGATATGAGCGTATTCTCTGATCTTTACAATCGGTTTATAGAGAAACGGACCGGGTACCTTCGGCGTAGCGAAGATATGTGGAAAAGACAGCTTGAACCTTCGAAGCGGGAAGGGGGAGAGAATTATGCTGTTATCTATGAAGAAGAAGGCGAACCGCAAGGTTACGTATTATATGCCACTACCCCACTTCCTCCAGGCAGAAGTAAATGGGGTAACAACATCTCAATACGTGACTTTATATGGTTGACGCCTTCCGCATATAGGTCGATATGGGATTTTTTCAGCCGGATGGATATAATCACGGAAGTAACATGGGGGCAGGTTCCGGGAGATGATCCGTTACCTTATCTTCTGCTTGAACCAAGGCGGTTGAGTCAAAAACAAAGCGATGGTCTATACGGTCGTATTGTAGATATTGAGAAAGCGATGGACAAAAGGGGATATAATGAAGAAGGTACGCTGATTTTCAAGATAACCGATGACATGTGTCCATGGAACAATAGTACGTGGAAGCTGGATACTTCCCCCAATGGAGCAACGGTAAAGCAGACCGCTGAACCACCTCAGGTCGAAATGCCGGTAAGCACTCTTGGTTTGATTTATTTTGGGCAGATAAGCACTAGTGAAGCAGCCCGGATGGGCCGCCTGGACGTTCTGGAACCCGGCAATCTTCCAATCTGGGATAAGGTAATGAGTACAGATTACAGGCCTGCCTGCGCTAACCATTTCTAACCGGTGTTATTTATTCTTTGAACTTTTAAGCTAAACTGAATCACTCCCCTTCGGAGGTGGAAGAATACTGCAAGAAACTGTTACAGACCTGCGCCAAAGATGGCGGCTTTATCCTGACTACGTCAACAACGGGCTACGGAGAGAATGACAATGATACAGACCGTCAAATCTGGGACGGCTTTGTAATCTCGTCGCTGAAAGAAATCCTGTCACTCTTACAGTGACTGACAAAGATATACAAGTAAAATCGTTTTTACTAAATGGAGGTTTATTAATAATGGCTCGGATGGATTGGTTTTGTGAACATGTATTGACCGGAAATATGGAGATAAAGAAAATCTGGGAAGATGACCTGGTAACGCCACCTCAGATGGGACGGTACCTCGCGAGTGCTATTCCAAACTGCCAGGCAAGATTTATCGCCAGAGAAGGCCACTTCTCTCTCTTGCCTAACCATGTTGAAGAGATTCTTAATACGTTGGTATACGGAAAAACCGATTCATCGTGATGATCAGCGAGGGATGAATAATGAATAGAACCTAATGGTAGTCCGTTTTTTCCTGACTATTTCTTTTCAGAATCATCCCTGACAAAATCGATATAGTGAGACTTCTCTTTTTCTTCTTCGTAGAATAATTCTATTCCAACTTCTCTAATCCGCTCGTTCCCTTTCATCCAGCGTTTTAACACATCAGGATTGAATATAGTCTCTACTTTCTTACATGGGAATGAATCGCACTCACCGCAGTAATCAACCCCGTGTTCCTGCGTGCATTCCAGAACAAAGCAACCCGGTATACAGGATTGAGGATTCGGGTTGTGTCTGCATCCGTTACATGCCGGTTCTGTGAATCGCGACAGATATTCATTGAAATCCTTGAACGAATCAATACGCGATTTAAACTCTCCAGGTGCGTATTTCGTCTGGAATTCGTAAAATCCTTCAAAATAACTATGTAATTTACTTGATAATTCACCGATGACGCCTCGGGTAAAACCGGGACAGGAATAGCACAACAACGAACAGGGTGCTACATAGTCCAGTATCTGTTCCTTAGATATTTTATCCATGGGTATTCTCCTTTCAGGTTCTATCGCATCAGGATTATATACTGATTCATTTACCTATTACTATCAGAAACGGTTTCTGACAGGAGAGAATCCGGTGTAAGGTATATGACGGTCTCTTTTTCTTAAACAGGAGTTCGGGAACTGTCAAGCAAGGCCCACCATACATCAAACTGGACCTAAACAGCTTCAAAATCAGTTCGTGTTTTTTTCTCTTTTCCAACAACCAATTTCAATTTGAGCCTGATGTCGGTTCAAATCCATTATGGTCTATTTTTCGTTTCACAACTAGAGTTAAACTTATGGAGATAAAAGGAACAATCACTCATTTTAATACTTCACAAAATAGCGTTTTGT
>CAZBAN010000014.1:0-8569 GCA_964489895.1 uncultured Dehalococcoidales bacterium | reverse complement strand
AGGTAAATGCAATAATCGACCATGCCTAACTGGAAAGACAAACTGAATGGAGACCCGGTCCCGTGGCTGCTCGAACCAGATGAAACCCAGCCGGCTATCCGCTATTTTACCCTGCGTGATATCTTAGGCCGAAACGAGAACGATAAAGAAGTCAAAGCTGCCAGAGTAGCTATCATGGCAAGCGGACCGGTGCCGGTAATCCTGGCGGCCCAGCAGCCGGAGGGAGACTGGGATACGCCAGAAGCAATTATGATTATGGGATCCAAATACAGTGCGACAGAATGGGCTCTCTCTTACATGGCGCAGTTTGGGGCGGATGGAGCTGACCCGCGTATTCGCGCCGGATGTGAGTATCTGCTCTCCCAATATGTCGACCGCATTGGAAGTCTGTCGTATACCGGCACGCCTTCTGGTTTCGATTGCGGCGTGGGTAGATTTGGGGCGGCTTTGATAGACTTGGGCTGGCTTAGCGACCGACGCTTGCAGACAACAATGGAATGGCTGGCACAGACTATTATCGGCGAAGGAGTGTCCGACGCTTCGAAGCGTGACACAAACAATCGTTACGAAAAGCCCAAGAACTCATCTCCTTCATTCGCTTGTCCAAACAACGCTAATCTGCCATGTGCCTGGGGAGCAATCAAGGCGATGCTTGCCTTGAACAAAGTCCCACCGATGCAGCGGACCAGGAATATGAATGAGGCTATCAAACTGGGTGTAGACTTTCTCCTGAGTCGTGACCCGGCGGTCGCCGATTATCCTTTCGGTAGCGGAAATAAGCCCTCCTCCATATGGTTCAAGTTCGTGTATCCACTCGACTCATATGCCGATGTGCTTCAGAACCTGGAAGTCCTGGCAGCGCTAGGTAAAGCCCAAAATCCCAGGTTAGCCAACGCGTTAGAGATGGTCATCAGTAAGCAAAACCAGCAGGGACGCTGGCTGCTAGAACGTACCTACAAGGATGTGACAAACCCCGGAACGAAAGATCCCGACTTGCAAGCTTTCCGGAAGTGGTATTTCCGTATCATTAAGGATTGGGTAGACATAGAAAAGAAAGGGCAACCCAGCAAATGGGTCACTTTGAGGGCTTTACGCGTTTTGAAGGCAGCTTATCCTGAGGAAGATTTGATTTAGTCAACAAGAGTCCATTTTATTATTTAACCTTTAAGTTAGAGGGGATCAATAGTAGAATACATCCATGAAGATATCCCAATGATAGTCCAACGTTTATATTCATCATTCAGAGAATTAGACTTGAATAGCTCTTTAAATTAAGAGGAATTACTATGAAAAAAGAATTTCCGTCTAAACCGCCAACATTTAAACCGCAATTCGACTGGTATGACGAAATTGCGAATTTCTCTTGGCAGGATTTTCTGACTGCTATACCGTCGCCGCTTTTTGTCGTGACATCATACAAGAAGAACGGAAAGGAAAACGCCTGCCTGCAATCATGGTCGACCTTCGTTGGCGACCACGGTGAATTTATCTGCATTATGGGATCGGTCAACAAAAAGGGGCATATGTATGAGACGATACGGGACCGTAAAGAATGTGTTCTGAATTTCCCTTCCAGGGATGTCTATGACAAATGCGTCGACACGATCAAGAACAACGACTATGAAGATGAAGAGATTACCAAGTCTGGGTTAACGGCTGAAAAAGCGGTTACGGTTGATGCTCCTAGAATACAGGAGTGTTTTCTGAATATCGAGTGCGAGTATTTATGGGAACACGAACACTATAACGGAAGCTCAGAGGTAACGATAGCTCTGCGGGCTACTCATATCTGTATGGACACTGACAGGTGCGATGAAAACGGCATTGGAAGGTACGGAAAGACAGGGTATATGTATAATATCCATTCACCGAGAAATCCTGAAACCGGAGAGGTTTTACCTGATTGTTTTGGGGCGCTTGAAAAATATAGCTAGATCCTGAAGCTAAACGGTATCAAGCAGTTGTACGCATCAATGGATAATTTTCTCGATGATTTTATCCACAGTAGTTATACAATTGCTTTTTTCATCACTTCTGAATAAATACAAATCCCCCACGATGTCACTTTCAAGCAGATTGTTACCTCCATCTCAAACTACACAAACTCACGTTTTGTTCTTCGAGTGACCAGTGCACAAAGACCTAGGTTGCTGACACCTTTCTGAACAGATGATATAATCGGTTCAAAAAAGAATGCCTTGACCATGTAAGAAAGGAACAATTTTGGATAGCGTGTCAGCGTTAGCAATAGCTAAGAGGGTATTAACGGCCGACCTATCTTGCGAGGAAGGAGACCTCGATAAAGAGAAGACTACTATCAATATCGCTAGAGAAATAGATGGAGCAAGACGATTTCCTCTTCGTAAGAATTCCCTTAATATTGCCACGTTTGGAAAAGGAGTTGTAATTAGCTGTAACACAAATCGACTTCAGTGGGTTGAAACAAACCTTAAAGGTCGTACCCGGGACGATATTTTTAACCCTTCTGTTTTTACTCTGATAGAGAAATACATTTCGCGCGATAGTCAAGTTATGGTGGGGCCAGACCTGAAATATATCTGCGCAGATGATACTTATCATGAGTTGAAACCGATCCAAAATGTTGAATTGCATGTTGTTTTTGGTGATGGAATAGAAGTTCTTTATGGAGATAAGCGGTTTAGGAATGCACTAGGTGATGAGCACAATCCTAAAAGGCCAAGAGTGGTAGCTGTTACGGCAATATCTAGTGGAGAAATCGTCGGAATTGCTGCTGCGAGTGCGGATAGTGCCCAAATGTATCAGGTTGGGATTGATGTTTTGCCTGACTTCCGTAATCAGGGAATCGGAACAGCACTTGTCAGTAAATTGACTAAATCTGTCTTGGATATGGAGAAAGTACCGTATTATACAACCTGGGCAAATAACATAGCGTCCAGAAGACTGGCTATAAATGTGGGATTTCGACCCGCTTGGGTTGAGAGTTATGCGATGAATAAAGACGAGAGGTCCCGTTCCTCTTAGTTAACAATAGGGCATTTTGTTACATGTTTGCAGTGGGAAGCAGGTAGTCCAAGACTTCTGATAATGATGTTACGATGTGCCCGTCCCATTTTTAATACACAGGATTATCATTAATCTCACCTGGTACTAGTAACTTAATCACGTACATGTCCAATATAGCAGTGTTTGTTAGTTACTGCCGATTACGTTTAAGAAAGTGAATAAACCTAACATGACCACGTTGACAATCGCGAAGAATAAAAACTATCATTGATGAAGGTTTCAAACACCAACAAGGAGGTAACCGCGATGTTAGCTGAAGAAATTTCCCTGACAATGCCCGTAGACCTGGGAGCACAAGTAATTGCTGACCAAGGGGTCCAATCTGCCCTGCAAAAGAATGAGGGTATTCGGGTAGGCTCTATAGCGACAAAGCGAGACGCAGGGGGAGCTTTTCAGGACTTCGGAGCAACGGCGATTGCTATTCTAGCGACGCCAGCTGCAGCAGCCGCGATAACAGGGCTTTTTAAGGTCATAAAGGTCGCAATCGAAGAAGCCCATAAAACACGACGTCTACAATACGCCCAGCGTCATGATCTTAAAAAGCTTGTACTCTCGTTAGGACAGAAGGACTATACAATCAATCTCGAAGACAACTTGCAGACGATTGAAAGGCGAGTCACCGAATTGGAAAATGAGGCTATCCAGGCCCTGTGAAACAAACACAGGTGATTATATGGAAAAGACAGATATCTCTGGAGGCGTTCAGCCCCTCAACCTCTCTGTAGTATACAACTTTCCTTATTCCACCCTCGAAGCAGCTATACGTTTCTTCTTCGGTGATGTTTCTCTGGAGTTGGATGAGGGGGAGGAACTCGGATCAGGACTCAAGATACGGGATGACCTTGAGTTCAATGGGAGCGAAGAAGAATTCGAACATCTCCGTGTTCTACTGACCTTTCAACATGAGCAGTTCCATCTTCGTCATTTCACCGCAAGTCCAATAGGGCTTCTGCTTTACTGTATTGGAGGTCGTCAGTACGCTTATTTGGCTCAAGCTCTCACAGAATGGGCGAAGCGGATTGCCGATCATCCTTTAATTAAACTACGTATCCCTCTGATTCATAATCACCGTGGTGCTCCTGAAATTCGTACTATCGTGAAGGCACAGGATAATTTCGGCTTATTTCAGTCAATCTTCACTGGTGACGTACACAACCTTAACCTTATGGAAACAAAAAACGAAGTGCTTCCTGCCTTTACCGAACAAATTGAAACAATCTGTAAGACAGCTCTGGGTATGGATGATGTGTATCCGGAGATTGCCATCATGGGAGACGCAGGTCAACCAACCTCTCTCAATAACCTGACCGGAGAGGCTGTCATCGAGGGACTAGCACGCTGCAATGAACTCATCAGCGCTATTACACTGGGCATACCTCTTCAGACATTAAATCGTTATATATCGGTTAAGCAGCACGGTGTATATGCACTGGCGATAGCACTCGTAGAGCAAATACTCGGAATGACAGCACCTCTTTCCTATATGGTTACCGCAAAGCTAGCCGACTGGGCTCTCCAAGCCCCCCTGTTTCCATTCCTTTTGAGAGAGCGGGATTTTGTGACACTCGAGGAACTTTTACCTTGCTGGCGCTTTATATTGCTGTGTTCCCGATTTGAACAAGCAGGTTTCAGTCAAGATGATCTTAACCGACGCGAAAGAGAAATCGCAAACGAGCTCTTCTGTGGTCTTGGATGGGATAACCCATGGGATGTAGCAAGGCGGATCATAGAAGCACGAATTCCACCACCAAAATCAGTATTAACCCATCACTACATTGAGAACCTTCAACTCGGTGCTGAGCTTCGACAGAGCGAACCAGAAGTCATGTCCTACCCAATGATGGGGGTTCACGGACACAAACTTCAGGCCATATTTAATATATTCCAGGATCAGATTGTGCCCGGAACAACTGGCAAACTCAGTACGGAGCCAGAGGTTTTGCACATACTCTTCACACTTTTGGATGACTCGATCATTGATGGGCTTTTGCTTGACTCAAATCTGGGGAGACCGCTAGGAGTTGCCAGACTTCTCGAGCGCTCGTTCCCCCAGCTCGGGAGTTCTGGAACTCATTTCGCTACTCACCTGTTCAATATTTTAGGAAAGCCTGTTGCTTTGCGTATTCTGGCATCGCTACCGGAGTGGAACCTACTAGAAGAGGACGGATATAATGACGTACAGTAATTATATGAAAAATCAATATTCACTTTAACATCAGGAGTAGAACTATGCATATTTGAGGAAGTGAGTGTGGGCGAATGATAAATGGGACATCATAGGGGAGTATCAATTGTGAAAGAAATAGAAGATATGATCAAATTATACACCAAGGCGTTAAAGAATGACCCGAGTGACGCAACGTTATGGTCTGCAAGGGGTGTTACGCTAATTCAAACAGGGCTTTATAACGAAGCACTTCAAGACTGCGAAAAGGCAATAGCGCTTGATCCAAATCTTGACACGGCATGGTGCACTAAAGCTAGAGCCCTATTGAGTTTAGGAAGAGATGAGGAGGCATGTGACGCCTATGAAAAGGCAATAGCAATTAACGAGGACTATGCCTTGGCATGGTCTGGTAAGGGTGGAGTCCTGTCTTTTCTGGGTAGATACGAGGAGGCACTGCTGGCATTCGACAAAGCATTAAAGGTCGATCAAAGTGATCCTGTAACATGGGCGGGTATGGGTAGCGCACTTCTAGCTCTTAACAGATGCGAAGAAGCGATAGAAGCCTGCGAAAAGGCAACCGCGATCGATCCTGGACTAGAAATGGCATGGTATTACAGGGGTTGTGCCATGATGGGTCTATATAGATATAAAGAAGCAATTGAAGCGTGGAAGAAGGCAACAGGAATCAACGAGAATTATGCTGCAGCGTGGTTGTGGATGGGAGAAGCACTCCTGCATCTACAGAGGAACCAAGAGGCGCTTCAAGCATGCGAAATGGCAATAGAACTTAATCAAGACATAGATGTAGACATGGCATGGTGTAATAAAGGAATAGCATTATTTGGACTGGAGAGATACGAAGAGGCGCTTCAAGCATGCGAAATGGCAATAGCTATCAACGATAATAATGCTCTGGCATGGGCTGGTAAGGGCGGTGCCTTATTGTCTCTGGAGAAATATGTGGAGGCGGTGGAGACATGCAACAAAGCAATAGCCCTTGATCGCAATCTAGACACGGCATGGTCTAACAAGGGTGGAGCTTTATTAGGTATAGGGAGATACGAAGATGCACTTCAAGCATGCGAGGAAGCGCTAGCAATTAATCCAGACTTGTTTGCAGCACAAAGTAACAGGAGTGAAGCGCTTAGGCATATACAAGGAGATTGAGGCAATACTGGTCTCAAATATTCACAGAGGGTGCAGGAAAGCAGTAAAGGTATAAGGGCCAGAACGTATAGCCGGGCGGACATCCTAAAATTCAGGTAGTGGTGGCTGAATGTGACAATATTGTGGATTGTCTGATGTCACATTAGCTTGTTTTGTTACCCCCGGTTGCATAAAAACTTAAATAGTTTAACAATTCCATATTTCACAAATATCTAAAAAGAATCCACCAATTCAACGGCAACGGTTATATAGTAGCGGAGATGGTACTAAAAAATACTTGACTGCTAGTAAATTTTAATCTACACTATAGGAAAGTTAAGTAAGCGAACAAAAATGGGGCAAGCGAATATGGCTTGCCCCATTTCTTTTGGAGAACTGGGTAACGGTCGTGGAATGGGTAAAGAGATACGGTAAGTCCCCGGGATTGGATTTCAGCAAAATTCCTTAAAATGAAGAGGGGCCATAGGGGGAAAATAAAGAAGGGGTTTTAGGTATCGAGCCTCAGGAAAGTGAAAGCGGGTGTTATCACTCCGGGGTGGGATAGTACCGACGCTGGTCAACTTATGGTAGGGGAGAGGCTCCCTTGCCGAGGGTTAAAAGGCGTTTACCGTGGGGTATAGGAAAAAAGATGGATTTCGGAGACAAACTACAATACTTGAGGAAAATATCCGGTAAATCACGGTACCGGTTATGGCAGCTTACTGGTCTGGATCAGGCTTTTTTATCCCGCCTGGAAAAAGGCCAGAAAAACCCGAGCCGAAATACCGTCATGCTGCTGGGGCTGGCCCTGGTTCATAACTGCAGCGAGATAACCTGCGATGAAATTGATGAGCTGCTGCTGGCCGCCGGTTATGCCCCCCTGAGAGACTCTAGGCAAAGAGTGCTGTCCCGCTGACACGCCTTCCATATTCTTTCTAGTAACGCAGCGACCACCCGGTTATTGCCGATATATCGTAAATCTCTTCGTTTAGCTACCCTTCTTCCCGTTACCCTTCCGGCGTAAGCCGCGGATATTGAGCCTGTCTAGTGGCGAGTAACTCCGACTGAGGAGGGCCGCCTTGCTGGTCGCCAAGTGCACGTAGCGATCCACCATGGTCAGCGTCGTATGGCCCAGGTTCTGCTTTAGCAGAAGGACGTTACCGCCGTTGATCAGGAAATTGGTGGCGTAGGTATGACGGCAAAGGTGGGCGTGTAACCGGGGCACACTGGCGGCGCCACCGATCCTTTTCAGCATGCTTCTTATCGCCTCGGTAGACATACCATAACCGTCGATACTGAGAAAGAACTCCTCGATACCTGGGTGAACCGGTTCGCCTCGGAAATGTACCATGTAGTTTAGCAGAACGTTTCTGGTAGTGCTGCCGAAGGATACCATCCTCTCCTTGGAACCCTTGCCCATAACCTTGACATACTGTTCCTCGAGGTAGACATCTCCCATTTTCAACCCGGCTAACTCGGAGAGCCTTAAGCCCGAATCTAAAAACAAGGCAAGGATACCTGTGTTGCGGCTGCCTGTTGCGGTCGAATGGTCGAGACAGGCCATGATAGTGGTTACTTCCTCGTTGGAAAGCGTATCGACCATTACCTGCGGCAGGCGGGGAGGCTTAAGATTCTTGAGCAAGTGAGTCTTGGTGTACCCCGTTCGGAAGAGCCAGTTGAAGAAAGCCCGCAGGGCTCGTACCCGGTTATTTACCGAGTAAACTCTCATTTCGTGTCCGTTGACGGGGCGGTTCTTAAGCCAGATGACGAACTCGCGGACGGTACTTTCATCGATGGATCCTAGGTTTACCTGTCGCCCGGTTTCTATAAGCCAGCCGAGGAACATGTTGAGCGCTCCGTCGTACCAGCGAAGAGTAGCGGGTGACTTGCCATCGCTGCTGTTGTAAGTGTTGAAGATTTTTATCAGGTCCTCTAGTAAAATACCTTTTTTATCCATTTCCTGCCACCTCGAGTTTTTCCTACTTTTCATTGTCCTACTTGTCTCCTCTTCTGGGAATAGTCCACCGGACAAGTATCCGGCGGCAATGGAAAGCGAAAAAATGTTTTAGGCAGCGGTGCAAAATCGCCCTAAAAAGGAAAACCGCCCTTGTTAAAAGGACGGTTTTTGTCTGATTTTGAAGCTAAATTGGGGGTTGTGGCGTCCCTGGAGGGATTCGAACCCCCGACCCGCTGCTTAGAAGGCAGCCGCTC
>CAZBAN010000013.1:29464-37147 GCA_964489895.1 uncultured Dehalococcoidales bacterium | reverse complement strand
GGTTCACCCTGAAGGGTCAGGGGTGAGGTAAATACTAACACCTAAACTAAAACAGACACTATAAATTGAATATACCCACTATATTAAGTATAATTATAATGAGGATATGAGCTCACCGATTCCTCTATATCAAATCGGAAAAGTTTTTCAGACAGTAAATTGCACGAACTAAGTATTACTGAAAGTATATTATCCATAACCCTGGAGAAAGCAGAGCAGGCAAAAGCCACCCGGGTTTCCAAGATAAACCTTGTCATCGGCGAGCTTTCGGGCGTCGTTGACGAGTGTGTGGACTTTTATTTCAATTTTATCAGCAAAGATACCATCGCAGCCGGAGCCGTTCTTTCAATACAGCACCCGCCGACACAGTTCCGCTGCCGCAACTGCAATACCATCTATTCACCCAACGGACAGAACTGGACATGCCCTAACTGCCAGGAGCAGAACTCAGAAATCGTCTCCGGACGTGACTTATATATAGAAAGTATAGAGGTGGAATAATGGCGATAAAAGTCTTAACCATTCAAGAAGATATTCTGGGTGCCAACGATGAGAAAGCAAAGGAAAACGGGGTGTTTCTTGATAAGAAGGGCATCCTTATGGTCAATATAATGTCCTCGCCCGGGGCTGGCAAGACCAGCCTGCTCCTCAAGACTGTAGAGAATCTTAAGAGTAAAACCCGTATCGGCGTCATTGAAGGTGATGTAGCCTCGACAATCGATGCCGAGAAGGTAAGCGAGCAGGAAGTACCGGTACTCCAGATAAACACCGCCGGCGGCTGCCATCTCGATGCCAACATGATAGAGCAGGCACTTAAAAATATGCCGCTGGACGATATCGATCTGCTGCTCATCGAGAACGTCGGCAACCTTATCTGCCCGGCAGAGTTCGCTCTCGGCGAGCAGAGAAAAGCGATGTTACTGAGTTTGCCCGAGGGTGATGATAAGCCCTATAAATACCCGTTGATGTTTACGGAAGCGGACGTGGTGCTGGTTAACAAGATAGACCTGGCACCTCTTCTGGAATTCGACATGGACTCTTTTATGAAAGCGGTAAAAGGACTTAACTCAAAGGTCAGGATATTCCAGATATCCTGTAAGACCGGCAAGGGAATGGATGAATGGTACTCCTGGCTTGAGGGAGAACTGAAGAGCTACCGCGGTTAATCGCAGCGGCTCATATAACTCCTGTTCCTGTATACTGCTCAGGCAGCCTTCCTCATACTTTCATTCCCAGCAGCATCTTCACTCTCATTTTGAGCATATCCCAGGCATTCATTTTCTGGGACATTATATTCATAAAAGTGTCGTCTTTATCTTTGAACGGTACCATCTGTGTCTCTTTAGGTACCAGCTGGCTTGCCCCTGTTTCACAGGTAACCACGCAATTGCCGCAGCCGATGCAGCGGTCGAGGTCTACTATAGCCACGCCATCAACCATGACCCGGGCTTCCATCTGGCATCTCCCGATGCAGACCTCGCAACCAGTGCACAATTCAGGGTCGACCTTGACATAGTAGTTAGAGGTGTAAAAGTCGGCAGGTCTGGGAGTATTTTTGGCTGCGGTGAGGGGCCCACAGCAATCGCCACAGCAACAGCAGATATTCTCCGGTTGCAATGAATTCTCCGGCTGGAGGATAAATCCGGCTTCCCGGGCTCTATCAAGTACCTCAAAAGCCTCTTCCTTCGTTATCTGGCGACCGATGCCCATTTCTATATACTGCCTTGCATGGTCGGGGCCTATCTGTAAACATGTCTCGCGAATGTCAGAATATTTACAGGGTTGGCCACGCATATCTTTCATCTGACGGCAAACGCAGTTCGTCACTGAGAAAGGTCCCGGAGCCTGTTCAACAAGACTCCTGACATCATCGTAGGTACCGATTTTGTTTATATCCGGAAGGGGAACGCTCTTTTCAACCGGGATGGTACGAAGCTGAGCAATCATCGGTTTACCGCCCCTTTCAGGTCTCCTGGCGAAACTATCTTCGTGATATTTATCGAGGGCATCGATAAAGTCCTTTGTCAGCCGGTTTACCTGAAAATCTATCATCCCGCCGGCGGAAACTCCCACATTTTTATACCGTCTTTCTCCGAAGGCTGCGCTATGCACCACGATGGTACCCTTACGCACCATATTGTCCAGTTTCTTTTGAAACTCTTCGATGGACATCTCAATCCCGCTTTTCCTGACACGTTTATAAATATGTTTTACTGGTTCCCATTTTATCGTGGAAAGCATCGTGGCGATTTTCGCTTCTTCCGGGGTAAGCAGGTGTTTCAGCAGCATTATATCTGTCCCTGATTCCGAAGCCTGAAATCCGGACGGTCCCCTGTCAAGGTGCTGCTGTAAATCACGGTAAACCTTATCTTCGGTATCCATCTCAATCTCCCTTACGATTCGGTGTTTTCAGACAACAGATTAGCAGTGTGCCTGTCAGCATTAAAATTCCCGGTTGCCAAATATTATTACCTCCTCTTATTAGTTGTCAAACACACCCGATTGACATATCCCCCTGCCCGTGCCAGAATAATCTGGCAAATGCGTATAAAACACGTATACCTGCTGACCAGAAAGGTTTATATTCACCGATGAACATACTGATTTCCGGCTCCATTGCCTACGACAGAATCATGGACTTCCCCGGCCACTTCTCCGAGCATATCCTGCCCGAGAAGATACACGTACTGAACGTCAGCTTCACCGTCAGCGGCCTGGTAGAGAAATTCGGCGGTACTGCCGGTAATATTGCCTACGGGCTGTCTCTGCTGGGCGAAAAGCCGCTCATTCTTTCCACAATCGGCAGGGACTACCACCAGTATTTTGATTGGCTGGAGAAAAACGGTATTTCCTGTGAAGGTATAACCATTATCGAAGACGAACTGACAGCCTGTGCCTACATAACCACCGACCAGGCGGATAACCAGATTACGGGATTCAATCCCGGCGCCATGAGAGTATGCTCTTCCTTCGATTTTAAAAACATCATTCCGGAAGACAGTGTCGCAATAATCTCCCCGGGAAACCTCGAAGACATGATTAACTACTGCAATATATACAAAGACAGGGAAATTGAGTATATCTTCGACCCCGGACAGTCGTTAACCGGATGGAATAAGTCCGACCTCATCCGGTGTATAGAAGGCTCCAGGATTCTTGTATCGAATGACTATGAACTGGAATTAACTATGAATATGACCGGACTGGACAAAAAGGGGCTGCTCCGGCATACCGGCACAATCATCACCACCCTGGGAGAACTCGGCTCCTGTGTTTATACTCAGGACTCGGTAATAGATATTCCCGCCGTCAAAGTGAAAAAAGCGATAGACCCAACGGGTGCCGGTGACGCCTACAGGGCCGGCCTGATAAAGGGACTGGTACAGAAATCGGATATCGGACGCTGCGCGCTGATGGGAAGCGTATGCGCATCTTTCGCCGTTGAGTCCTACGGGACACAGGAATATAATTTCACACCGGAGGAGTTTGAAGAGAGGCTGCGATTATACTGCTAGCCCTATAAGGGCGTCGGAAGTCCTTTGGTTGAAGGAAGGCAGGAATACACTGCCAGATGGGTAAAAGAATCCATCAATTGCCGCTAAAATGGCCATATCCGGGGTATCAATAAGGTCGACAGACCCCAGAAAATTATGTTCAGCGGAACCCCGATGCGGGTAAAATCAGCAAAACGGTACCCCCCTGCTGAATACACCATGGTATTGGTCTGGTAGCCTATCGGCGTGGCGAAACTGGTAGATGCTGCAAAAGCTATAGCCACGAGAAAAGGCATTGGATTGACTCCCATCAGTGCAGCCAAACTGAAAGCAATAGGAGCCATTATCGCGGCGGCGGCATTGTTGGACATCGCCTCCGTTAGAACAGCAACGACTATGTATATCACCGCCAGAACGGCAACCGGACCGAAGTTAATAAGCGGACGCAGTACACTATCTGCCAGCAGAGGAACCACTCCGTTCTGCTCGATAGCCAGTCCCAGCGGGATAATCCCGCCCAGTAAAAAGATTATCTTCCAGTCTATGGCATTATAGGCCTCCTCAATGGTAATACAGCGGGTGAGTACCATGCCAGCAGCCCCGATAATAGCGGCAACCATAATCGGGACTACGTTTGTCACCGCTAAAACAACAACAATTGCTAAAACCAGTAATGCGGCGGTCGTTTTTTCCCTGCGGACACTCAGTTCGGTAAGCTCATTCGTGACGATAACATTGGGAGAATTCTTTAGTCTGCTGATATCATCCTGGTGCCCGTGTACGAGAAGCGTATCGCCGCTTTCCAGTTTGATGTCGGCAAGCCTCTCTTTAAATATTTTACCACGTCTCTGTATTGCCAGAACCGGGTGTCTGTAGCTACGGAAAAAGGTTGAGTCTTGTATCGTCTGACCTATCAGTTTGGAAGCAGGTGGTATCAGTACTTCTAAGAGTCGTATTTCGTGCGATTGTTCCCCATCGGTTGATCTCACGTACTTAAACATCTCTAGGTCGTATTTGTTTTCAATTCCGATTATTTCTTCAATGTTGCCGTTGACTATCAGCAAATCCCCGGGTCTTATTTTGGTCTTTTTAGGACGTGAGACCGCTTTACCTTCGCGCATCAGGTTTGAAAGCTCTACTTTAGTATCGCGCGTTATTTTAGTATCTTCCCAGGACTCGCCAATCAACGCGGAATTCCCCAGAACAAGGAGTTCCGACTGGTAATCCGCCAGCAGATATTTATCTACCTGGTCAACTTCTCCTTTACGCTTGGGTAACAGCCACCGGCTGGTCACCAGAAGATAACCGGTCCCAACAGCCACCAGTATCAAACCTAGCGGCAAGAATTCAAAGAACCTGAATGCTTCCATTCCCCGGCTGATACCTATTCCGTTAACCAGCATATTGGTTGAAGTACCTATAATGGTACAGACACCACCGAACTGGCTGGCAAAGGACATCGGTATCAGCACCCGCGAGGACGAGATTTTACGTTTCGCGGTTAGTGTGATGACCACCGGGATAAGAATAGCTACAGTCGCAGTATTCACTATAAATGCGGATAGTGCTGCTGTTATAATACAAAGCACAAGTATCAGACGGGACTCACCTTTTCCCGCAAGCCTGTCAATACGCTGTACCACCCACTGTATAAGCCCGGTACGAACAAGCCCCATACTCACGACGAACATTGCGCCTATCGTCAGGGTCGCTTGATTGGCAAAACCGTAGAGACCTTCCTCAGGTGAAATCAGCCCCAGTACCAGAAGAGCTATCAGAACGCATATAGCAACCAGGTCAACCCGGAATTTACCGGAAACAAAGAAGCCTGCCGCTACGACTAGGACTGTTACCGTTAATATAAGGTTAAGTTGTTCCAATATTATTCAGACTTCCAGTAGGATTCAGCTCGGTCTTAACACTGAAAACGCCGGGTAAATCCTCACAGGCGCTATTTCCGATTGCGCTGCTTCCGTATAACCAGCAGAGGGACCCGTGAATTACTGATTAATTCGTCGATAACACTCCCCATTATTGCCCGTTTTAAAAAGCCTTTACCATGCCCGGCTATAACCACAAGGTCTATGCTTAACTCACCGCAACATTCTATGATGGAAGAAGCAGGGCTGCCTGTCATGACACGGAATGAACCGCTAATACCCTGTGCGGTTAGACTCCTGAGTTTCTTTCGCAGATATTGCCGGATAAGCGTCATTTTTCTCCTGTCACGCTGTCGAGCCTCCTTAAGGAAATCCTGTTTGATTGCCGGTCCTCCGGATACCGGGGCAGTGCTGGCAATATCCATTATTGATTCCGTAACCACACGCAGTAATAATACTTCCGCGTTAAAGCGTTTTGCGATTTCAGCAGCGTAAGATAAAGCCGTCAAACACAACCGGGAGCCGTCCATCGGAACCAAAATACGCTCGAACATGAGTTCCCGCCTCCTCAGCCATTATGGCTACTTAATTCGTATGTCATTATAATGACGTCAAGATATGTCAGTCAATTACAGGACTCGATACCTCTATTCGGCTACAGCTAACAGAGGTACTCATCCCTTTTACAACACGGTCCAGCCTTCTTTACAAGCTACCCGAGTTGAGCGTATAATAGTCATTCTGTGGTAAAGCATTATCGGGAGGAAAAGTTAATGGATGATAAAGAGACGATAAAAACCCCGGAGGAGAAGAGGGAAGAGAGATTTGAAAGGTGGCTTGCCCCACCCGGTATCGAATTCGATAGTCCCGAGGCAGAGAAGTCATACTACGAAAGGTTGAAAAGATTAACGGACGCCTACAGGGTAAGAGAGCCGGACAGGGTACCGGTCTCATTGCCGATAGGCAATTACCCTGCATATTACGCCGGAGTTACCCTTAAAGACATCATGTATGATTATGATGAACTGCGCAGGGTCTGGAAGAAGTACCTCGATGATTTTGAAATGGACACCTATACTCCTCCTTCCTTGGTGCCTCCAGGCAGAGTGTATGACCTGCTGGACTACAAAGGCTACCACTTCCCGGGTCGCGGCCTGCCTGACAATGCCCCCGGGTACCAGTTCGTCGAAAGCGAATACATGAAGGCTGACGAGTATGACAAGTTAATCAGGAACCCATCCGACTTCTGGATGAGAACCTACATGCCGAGAATATTCGGGCTGTTCGAGCCGTTTACGAGCCTCCAGCCCCTGACCGATATATGGGAAATACCCGCCATGTACTTTATGCCGTTTATTAATCCCGTTCTCCAGGAATCACTCAAGGCGATAATAGACATCGGCAACGAGCTTGGTAAATGGATGCAGGTCGTCGGCGAGTGCATGAATGAAGCCACGAAAGCGGGAATACCTTCCGGTTTCAGCGGCAGCCTGGCAAAGGCTCCTTTTGATATGATAGGTGACACTTTAAGGGGCACCCGCGGTATAATGCTGGATTTACACCGCCAGCCGGATAAGCTCCTCGAAGCTATCGAAGTTATAACAGACCTGTCGATTGACTCTACCATCTCGGCAATCAATGCCTCCGGTGGAGTTCTGGTAATTTTTGTATTGCACAAAGGAGCTGATGGTTTCTTATCGAATGCACAATTCGATAAGTTTTACTGGCCATCTCTGAGAAGGTTTATTCTGGCTCTGATTGATGAGGGAATAGTGCCGGTACTTTTTGCCGAGGGCAGTTACAATGAGCGCATCGAGAGGTGCAACGAGTTTCCGAAAGGGGCAGTTAGCTGGATGTTCGATAGAACGGACATGGCTTTCGCCAAGAAAGTCCTCGGAGACAAATGCTCCATCTCCGGTAACCTGCCTACATCGCTGCTGACAACCGGCACGCCTGAAGAAGTAAAGGAATATTGCCGTAACCTGATTGAGGTCTGTGCCCCCGGCGGCGGCTATATACTCGCCGGAGGAGCCAATATCGATACCGGAAGACCGGAAAACCTGCGCGCCATGATGGAGGCTGCCAAGGAATACGGCGTTTACTAGTAACAATATAAACCGGTAATCATGATACCGGGTTTTGCCTTAAAAGTCATTCTGAGGAATCCCGATGAAATCGGGATGACGAAGAATCTTATATCAGAAGAAATCAGTTGAGATTCTTCGCCCGCCTCAGGCGGGCTCAGAATGACATTATAGAGATGCTTTAAAGGCAAGGCTTTCCACTAAATTTCAGCTCACTTCAGGTCG
>CAZBAN010000013.1:0-29364 GCA_964489895.1 uncultured Dehalococcoidales bacterium | reverse complement strand
ACTCTTACGTACTTGTTTGAGGCATGGGCATCGAAGGCTTCCTGAAATCTATCAATTGGATATGACGGTCCCCGCGAATACCTCAGGTCCAGTCTGGGTAGCATATTAACAGCCCTCGGGAACATGTGAGACTGACCGAAAACTCCCTGCATACCGGCTTCTTTGAACCAGATTTTGTGGAGTTCATAGTCGAGTTTAGGATTATCGGGATAGATTCCAAAAAGTACTATCCTGCCGCACCTTGCCAGCATATCTATGCAGGGAGGAATCATCTCAGACATCCCTGAAGCTTCTATTATACGGTCGTAACCCCGCTCCTCCGTCAGTTTCATCGCTTCAGCCACGACGTCCTGGTTTTCAGGGTCTATCACGTAATCGGCGCCGAGTTCCAGAGCCATTTCCCGCTTAAATTCAAGCGGCTCAACGAGGGTGAGTTTCGTCGCGCCCCGTAATCTGGCAAGCTGCATTATAGTAAGTCCGCAGCTCCCGCCGCCGATTACCATTACCGTATCTCCCTGATTGAACGGAGCCAGTTCGATTGCCGGCATCGAAGCGCCGATAACCTCGGTAAGAGTCGCTTCCTCCAGCGATATTGAATCTGGTATCTTGAAAACCTGTCTCTGGTGGACGACGGCTTGTTCCGTCATCAAGGAGTCGACGTATCCGTACCCGGGAGTGTGGCAGAAGGTCTCATGACCGTGCCGGCAGTTATAACAGGACCCGCAGTAACGGTGCTGGTCAAGGGTCACCCTGTCGCCGACTTTTAACCCCTGTGCAGTCGCGTCCTTACCGAGTTCCTCGATAATACCGGACGCCTGGTAACCTATATAGTAGGGTAACCGGAAAGGGATTTCACCGGTGACGGCGAACGGGTCGGCACCTCCCACCGCGCAAAAAGCTACTCTTACCCTGATGTCTTCATGCCCCATCTCTCTCAGGGGTATTTCCTTGAGTACTGCTTTTCCGTATTCTTCAACTACTACTGCTTTCAATTCTAGTTCCTCCTGAATTATTTTGTTATACGTTATTATACGAAAATATAAAGGGGGAAGTAACCACTTCCCCCTGAAATTTCAGCAAGATTTTTTATCTGAGAGAGGTTTATTCCGGTTTATCCTCGCGCAGCCAGTATTCCCCTCCCCCACCTTCACGCGCCATTATTCTATGGTCAATTAAACCTCTGCGTAAAGTGGTTGTATCACCCTCAAAGTAGAAAGATAAAATTTCATTGACCTGCTTTTCTTTATATCTTACACCGGGTTTGAAAGCCTTTGACACATGCCGCAGTAAAACCCCGAACTTCTTCCTCTGTGCCGGTAGTCCTATGAGGCGCCCTTCACTGTCACAGAAGGTATTAAGCACCTTGCGGTCGTAGGCATCCATATCCACATCGGCAGTGACAGCCGGCATTGTTTCACGTGCCAGCAGCCGCTGGGACATCGCTTCCAGCACGCCGGTCTCCAGACGATATGTATTGTAGTAACTTTCAGGACGGGCACTCACCAGACCTGCCTTCGACAGCTTGCCCAGGTGGTGGGAAACCGTCGAGGGACGCAGGTCCAGTATCTCGGCTATCTGCTCGACGGCGTACTCGCCCTGGGCTAACAGGCCGATTATCTTCAAACGGTTGGCGTCAGCCAGAGCCTTGAAGAATCCAACTAATTCAGTACCTATATCTTCCATTTCTAAATCCACTGTTTTAATTCGATATATATCGAATTAATTCTAAACATATTAAGATAATTTGTCAAGGGTTTTTTACTGGTATCGTTTTTCCCATTTTATGAAGGTAAAAACATATTGTATAAAGACTAGCCGGTCTTATCAGTTAACCGGTATGTGGGTGAAAACATTATGTGCCCGAACATAATCGGTTTATCCACCCTCTTAAAATTCAGGGGGCAGTGCATCAGATTACCCGGGATATATACCCATGTCGTGCTGGTAATTATATGTGTCTCTGCTTCTTCGCCCTCACCCATCGTAAACTCGACTTCAGCGCCGAATTCCCTGAAATTCATCGGGTCGCCACCGATAAAATAAAGGATTTCGGAAACGGGATGTTTGTGCCCTTCAGGTATCATTTTGAAAGCTCTGTAAATGGGACGTAGCACCTGTGTAAGGGGCTCATCCCACCCTTCTACGGGGATTTCCTGCCCTATCCCTATATATACCGGTGCCTGAGGTTCAGTACCCGGGTGAATTATTCCCCACGGTTCTTTCAGGAAATACTTACCGTATTTTGATTCAGCCATTTGCGTCCCCCTCCTTTTCCTCTTCCAAATTCCATCCTGTACGATACTAATATATGTTATAGTTATTACGGTAGTATTGAGTGTAATTCTCTAGGTAAAGATTGTCAATGAAAGATAAGAGCTGTAACATCCTTTTATACTTTGACATACCATACCCTCGAAAGGTACATTATTATAGACTAGGTACAACTTGTTGATTTTACCGTAATACTTTAAAAGGAGTGTTTATCACAGATGGAAAAACATGAATTGGTTATTGTCGGCGGTAATGCCGGGGGTATTCAAGCTGCAATCTGTGCACAGAAACATCATGGTCTGAAAGACATAATGGTTATTCGTCCAGAAGTAATAACCATGGTCCCCTGCGGTATCCCGTATATTTACGGCACTCTGGGCGAGGTTGAGAAAAACGTACTTCCTGACACGTTGCTGGGTGAAGCTAAACTGAAAATCGGTGAAGTGGTGTCCATTGACGCCAAGCAAAACTCAGTCACCCTGGGAAGTGGTGAGGTAATCGGTTACAACAAGCTGGTACTCGCTACCGGTTCAAATCCCATACAGCCACCGATACCCGGTATAGATAAGGATAATGTCTGGCTAGTAAGAAAATATCCGGATTATCTGAAAAAACTGGCGTCAGCCATGGATAACGCCAGCCATATAGTAATTATCGGCGGCGGATTTATCGGTGTTGAGTTCGCCGACGAATGCCGCAAGCGTGGACTTGAAATCACCGTAATCGAACAACTGGAGCACTGCTTACAGCTGGTATGTAACGAAGAGCTGTGTGTTCGAGCCGAGGATGCTCTTAAAGCCGGGGGAGTGAACGTAATGACAGGCAATACCGCTAAATCTATCGGCGGCAATGACAAGGTGGAGTTTGTAGAACTAAGTGATGGCAGCAAGATTGAATGCGATTTAGTTATTATCGGGATTGGGGTAACGCCTAATACCAAGCTGGCTGTCGATAGCGGTATTGAAATCGGCACTACCCGAGGTATCAAAGTCGATGAATTCCAGAGGACCAATATAAGTAATATCTTCGCCGTTGGCGATTGTGCCGAAAAGTATTCATTCTATAATAGCGAGCCGGTTGCGGTAAGGCTTGCTTCAGAAGCAACACGTGAGGGCAAGATTGCTTCGGCTAACATTTATACGCCGCAGTGGCGTAACATCGGTACAATCGGAGTCTTTTCCACAGTGGTTGGCAAAACTGCCATAGCTATGGCAGGTCTCACTGATACTCAAGCGGAAAGACTGGGATACGACATTGTTACCGGAGAAGCCCAATCGGCATCAAAGCACCCTGGAACAATGCCTGATGCCGAACCAATGAGAGTAAGACTTACCTTTAACCGCAGGTCAGGAGCATTACTCGGTGGTTCCGCCTGCTGCACGATGACCGCTGGTGAAGTCAACAATATTATGGCAGCGGCTATCGTTAACAGGATGACCATGGAACAGGTGGCTTTATTCCCAATCGGGACTCACCCGTTTCTTACTGCGTCCCCGCTGGCTTACCAGATAACCGATGCCGCCAGTGATGCCCTTCATAAAATCAGATGGTAACTATACATACGAATCATAGCACTGATAAATTTGAAAAAACGGGAAGGAAAAACCTGTATATAAAGGAGAAAAAATGGCAGAAACAAAATACGGCAAGCATATAATTCAAAACCCTTTTCACAAGGCGAGTAAAGAATTTGGCGGCGCGACCATATTCAAACACACGGATGACACCTCGGGCTCCACCTACGAATACCATATTATAAACAAGCTCAACTGGTCTCTCGATGAAGTCCGTACCCATGACACGCACGAGCTGCTCTGCTTCCTCGGCGGGAATCCGAGAAATATCAGGGATTTGGGAGCTGAGGTCAGAATCAACCTGGGTGAGATAAACGAAGAACATATCATTAACGACGCCACGATGGTCTCTATCCCGCCTGGACTGAAGCATGGACCCATCGCCGTCAACAAGTACTCCCGTCCCTTCGTACTGCTCAGAATTCTGAACTCCAGAGAATATCAGGACAAGCTGAATTCGGAAATGTCGGGGATGCCCGCCTTTGGCCCAAACGTCATGCTGGAGGGCACCGATAATACCAAGTACGGGAAAAGGTACTGGATGAATATAGTCCGGGGACCCTTATTTATTGACTACGAACCGGGCTGGGAAGGTACTTCGATATGGGCTCATCACGACGAGTATCACAGCGGTACTACTCTGGGTTACCACTGCATAACATCGAAATATGACGCCAGCCATACTCATGCGCACGGTTTCCATGAGCTGCTCTGCTTCCTCTCGGGCGACCCGGAAAATATCACGGAACTGGGAGCGGAAGTCAGCATGTGCCTCGGTGACGAACAGGAAAAACATACCTTTCATACTCCCACGATTATCTCCATGCCGCCCGGTCTGAAACACTGCCCGTTACTTGTCGATAAAGTCACCAGGCCCGTCGTCTTCCTGGAAGTTTCGATGACCAGGGATTTCGGAGCCAGACCGAAAGAAGAATAGCCCGATACTATATAAAACTAGGAGGAGATAAAAATGGCAGAAACAAAATACGGCAAGTACATCATCAGCGGAATACCGGATAAAATGAAAGAACAGATGGCTAAGATGCGGAAACCCGGGGTCGAGAGCCCGGGTAAGATGTTGCTTTACACGGACGGTGAGTATAACCCGGGAGTCTATTACTTTACTACCCAGTGGGTATATGGGGTCTCGGAAGAAGGTATTCCCCCGATAACACATGACCATAGCTATGATGAATACCTTGGATTTTTCGGCAGCGACACGGACCACCCTGAAGACCTGTGCGGAGAAGTCGAACTGTCTATTGGTGATGAGAAACACACCATCACCAAGAGCTGTGTGGTCTTTATACCAAAGGGAGTCTCACATTGTCCGATGAAATTCAAGAGAGTAGACAGGCCTATTTTCTATTTCGCCACTACACCCACAACCTCTTACAGTAAAGAGAACATAGAAAAATATGAAAATAAGTAAATATTCCGCCTGAACTAATACGTCACGCATTATGTTCGGCGTGTCTTGAGATTGTATCGGATTAGTCGTGGGAATAGTTAACACTAGCTGACTTCTGCCAGTTCAGCGTTTTTAATGGTAATGGTGGGATTGGGGTTTACCTCAGGGGCAGACAGGCGGCGTTCCTTCAAGAGTGAAATGTGTTCCTCTATACCCCACTTTGCCTTATATATACAGTCCTCGACGGAACTGCCGACTCCGGTAAAACCTTCAAGATCGGGCGAATAGAAGGTAAAGAAAGTCGGGTCGTCGGTCGCTTCTATTATCAGAGAATATTTTAATTCCAGCATTTTACCTAACCTAATAATCTATAACATCATTTATTTTTCCTCATTCTTATCATTATATAAATAAACAAAAATATACCAAGCACAAAACATAATGATGCAATTATCCAGATTATCAAAAATGCTGTCATAACTTTTACATATCATCCGAAGCAAGTAGACCTGCTAAACTAATCCAAGCTATTCCTGCCCCTAATATGAATTTCTTCACTTTTCCCCCTTAAAAAGCGAAGATAGAAGATGGTTAAAGATTGCTTCATTTGCTGATTTTCAGTGTAGTTAGCTAAAGAAAGAAAGTCAATACAGGAATATCGGGATGTCTGTCCAGCCATGCAAATTATTATTATATGAAAGGAGGGGGTATTTCTACTCCCTCCTTAACTATCGAAAGCTAAAATTTATTACCACTGGACAAACATCGGCATGACGACGTGGACGTAGTTGTCGGCTCCGACGGGGCGGATGACGCCGGGACTGGATGAGTTGGTCGTCTCCAGGATTACCCGTGATTCGCTGAGCACGCCGAGGACATCGATAAGGTACTTGCCGTTAAAGGCGATTTTCGATTCTTCACCCTCTACGGTAGCATCAATATCACCGACATCCTCGCCTACCTCCTCGGAGCGCGCCGAGACGGTCAGTTTGCCCGGGGCTGCTTCGCCTCCGGGCGTCGCTACCAGGCGGACGATGCCGCTGCCGTCGCGGGCGAATATCGAAGCAGTCCTGGTCGCCCTGAGGAACTCGGCGGTCTCAACCGTCACCTGGGTGGTATGGCTCTGTGGGATAAGCTGGTCATACTTGGGGAAAGTGCCCTGGACGAGCTGAGAAACCAGCTCGGTATCTTTCAGGCGGAACAGTGCCTGGCTTTTGTTCGGATTTATGGTGATTTCCACCGTTTCGCCCCCGTCAGCCATGAGCCTGTTCAGCTCCGTCAGCGTCCGCGCCGGTATAATAACCTCGATATTTTCTTTGACCGGCTTGGAAAGGGGCAGCTTATATACCGCCAGCCTGAAACCATCGGCAGCCGCCAGTGTCAGTAAATCCTTCTCAAACTGGACGTCAACGCCGGTAAGTACCGGGCGTGACTCTTCGGAAGCGGCGGCAAAAGCCACCTGGCTGATTCCCTGTCCGAGAGCTTCTATATCGAGCGTGGTGTTGACACCCTCGTCAATTGCGGGTATCGGGGGGAAATCCTTGGCATCGACCCCGCTGATTCGCGCTTCAAACCGGGCGCACTTGAGTCCGAGCGTCTTCGTCCGTGGGGATAACTCTATATTTATGGTATCGTTGGGCAGAGAGTTTACGAATTCGGTAAGAAGACGTGCCGGTACGGTAATTGTTCCCTCTTCCTCCACCGTAGCACCAATCCAGTAACTGATAGCCATTTCCAGGTTGGTGGCGACAAGCTTGAGACGGGACTGCTCCGCGGTTAAAAGGACGTTATTGGTAATGGGAAGAGTCGTCCTTGCAGCCACCGCCCTCCCGACTATATTCAGTCCATGGTTCAAATTTTCCTGAAGACATGTTAGTTTCATGGCTCATCCTCCAACGTTACTAGTGGTGTGGAGTAGTATATACCAAATTACCGCCTTTCTTCAAGGTCAATCGTCGTTTTTCTTACGTTCCCGATACCAGTTTTTCAGTAAATCCCTAGCCTTTGCCGCCGCTACAGCCCGGTGGCTTATACGGTTCTTTGTCTCCAGAGGTATCTCAGCCATCGTCCTGTCAAATTCAGGGAGGTAGAAGACCGGGTCATAGCCGAAACCCTGTTCTCCCCTGGGTTCTAAAGCTATAATACCCGGGCACTCGCCGGAGCAGTACCGCATTCCTCCACCGGGCTCGGCTATGGCGATAACGCAGCGGAAGCGCGCGGCACGCTTCTCCCGGGGCACGTCTTTCAACCGTGACAGCAAATATTCAATCCTGTCTGCATCAGAGGCATTTTCACCGGCATAACGGTGCGAAAGACTGCCGGGCTCTCCACCCAGCGCATCCACCTCCAGTCCGGAATCGTCTGCCAGTGCCAGCAGCCGGCTTTCGGCAGCCAGAGTTCTTGCCTTCAGCCCGGCATTTTCCTCCATGCTTTTCCCGACCTCGTCGACCTCCGTCGCTATTCCCTGCTCAGCCATGGTCACCAGCTCGAAAGGGATACCTTTAAGCAGGTTCTTATACTCGCGAACCTTACCCTGATTATTTGTCGCCAGTAAAAGCTTGTCAGTCACGATTCAACAGACGGTTCAGTTATTTCCAGGACGCGATAAGGTCATCGATGGGTATAGCCGCCAGCGTCATCGTCGTGAGTGTACCTCTTGAGCTGAGCTCCAGGGCTATCTTGGTGATGGTGGTATTGCCCACTGTCTCGACGATGTTGATGAAGTCATACGGCCCGAGAATCGCATACTGGGTTAGAATCTTGCCGCCCATCTCCTCGACTTCCTTGTTTACCTCTTTGATTCTGTCAGGGTTGTTCTTGATAGTCTTTCTACCCTCGTCTGTTAAGGTGGTAAGCATAACATAAACCGCCATTTTCGCCTCTCCTTTTAAAATCAATTTGGTAAGCTAGATATTACCTATTAGCGGTACTGATGTCAAGCCTAAAAACAGGTACGAATTCAGGCTAATAGTCGATTCCCCGCCGCGCTTTTATCCCTTTATCGTAAGGGTGCTTTATTTTTAGACATTCCGTAACCATGTCAGCCAGCTGTACAAGTTTTGTGTCGGCGCTGCGACCGGTCAGGATAAGCTCAACATTCCGGGGTTTATCTTTAATGAGCTTTGCCACGTCGTCCACGTCAATCAGCTTCCATGCCGCCGCCACGTTCACCTCGTCCAGCACCAGCAGGTCATATTCACCACCGAGCATGGCTTCACGGGCATACGCCAGGGCTTTTTCCGCCTGTTCTCTTTCCTCCGGCTTCACATTATTCGGGTCGGTAAACGTACTGAGACCGAACCTGGCAATCTTCACACCGGGCACATCGGAGAAGAATTTCCACTCGCTGTACGGGTAATCACCCTTCATAAACACGACGATGCACACCTTCATGCCCTGCCCCAGTGCACGGACGACCGTACCCAGAGCGGCGGAGGTCTTGCCCTTTCCGTCACCGGTAAATATCTGTACGAGCCCCTGCAGCGGCTTTGACGAATCCTGTATCTCCGGTTTCATCTGCATAACTTTTCTCCGTGAAAATGACTTTATCCCCGAGACCAAAGCCAGTCTATCAACAGCATATGGCAGTGTCAAGGAAAAGCAAACCCGGAAGTATTATCTGGTAATACCTGATAAAACACGGGCAGCTATAATCTATCTCAGGGGCCAAGTCGGAACGTCATCGGCATCCAGCCCGCATTCCCGGTATAACTTCTTGTAGAACTCGGGACGGGGAAAATCCGCGTTGTACTCAAGGAAGGCATAGTGCCGGTAGCCCATGTTTCTTTCCTCGAACGATGTTATCTGTGATACCAGCTTTTCCAGTTTCGCTTCCGGTAAGGAGAAAATGATTTCGTCCTCTGTAGCGAGCGCCCGTCCGTACTCACCGGGGTCCGGTAACGTAACGCAGTACTCCCCGGAAAGCGCCGGGACCACCGATAAGGCACATGAAGCCACCGGGTATATCGGTGTGGTCACCATACCTTCATTGATAAAACTGAGTACATGAAGCATGTGCCTTAACTGGGAGGGATTGGAATATATCATGACGATATCCGGTTTGAAATTTGCAGTTTTAAGAGGCGCTGACACAATCCCTATATACCTGCCATACTCCAGTAAAGGTATATATTTCATATCATTTTGGAGTTCAGGGTAGTTATCGGCAATACCCGGCTCAATCAGTCCGTAAGCGAACAGTGAGCCCCAGCACCAGTTATCCTCTTTCAGCATGGCGATGGATGTCCCCTCGCGACGTGACATTGAAAAAGCCTGGCACTGAGCCAGATGATAACCCCGGTCTCTTTTCGGACGCATAGCCCCCTCCGGAATATCACTTTCCTTTTCCAGCATCTTAATCGCCAGCGGAGACGTCCTCAGAATCACATACTTTTCCAGTTCTTCTCCATAACGGTTGTAGTCACTTAAAGCTGTCATTGTACCTCCTCCATGATTATGTTATTGGCTACGGGACCACCCATAATATAGCATCCTTTTCTCACTATCACCAGTATCCGGAGTGAAAATGCCAATACCTTGTCGGCTGTTCCCGCTAAATGTTAAAATCAAAACCGATAAAACACTCGTGAAACGAGAAATTTTAGACTTGTTACCCTGATATAAAGGCAATGAAAGTAGTGGATAGATAAATCAGGTAAGGAGAAAGAATTGGCTGATTTGAAATACGTTACATACTGCAGAACTTATGTATAGATAATAGATAATGAGTGTAGAAAAATTGCTACAGAAAACAAAACAGCTTGTCGATGACGCCGTATTAAAGGCTACCGACTGGCATAAGAAAAAACTGCCAGCCGGGTATTTGGAAGAATTGAGTAAACTTCCGGATAGAGATACCCTCGAACTGGCTAAACGGCTTTTCATGGAAAAGGAATGGCGGCATATCTGGTCATCAGTGGTCATATTCCAGATACACTTCCACCTCTACGAGTTCCTGACTCCTGGAGGGATAGAAGAAGAGAGACTCAAACGCGCCGGACTGCTACTCGATTTAATGGCTCGGGATAATCGGGTCTGCTTCTCGACTCCATCTGAAGCAGCCAGTAACTGGTCATCTAGCGACGCATAGATGCTCAAATGTATTTGATGCCAGATATATACCTTTATTGTTACCATCTTCTGTAAAATGGTAGAATAACAGCCGTACGACTCTAGCAGGAAGGAAATAAATAGAAGTGATTATCGAGACACTCCAGCTGGGAATGATTGCCGCTAACTGCTATATCGTGGCGGATGAGGATACAAAGGAAACGATGATAATAGACCCCGGTGATGAGCCGGAAAGAGTGGTCAGGAGAATCAAAGAACTGAGCGTTAACGTAAAATACATCGTCCTGACCCACGGTCACCCCGACCACATCGGCGGCGTCAAGGGTGTAAAAGATGCCACCGATGGCGAGATACTCATACACGAAAATGAAGCCGGTACACTCGAACCATCCGGTCGCCGCGGTGGATTCGGATTTCCCATGGGCGAAACGGCTCCCGCCGACCGTACGCTGAAAGGCGGCGAAAGCCTCGATATAGGTGACCTGCATTTCATGGTACTGCACACCCCCGGTCATTCCCCCGGCGGCATCTGTCTTTACGGAGAAGGCGTGGTCTTCAGCGGCGATACCCTTTTCAATTTCGGTATCGGCAGGTACGACTTTCCGGGAAGCAGCGGAAACCAGCTTATGGACAGCATCCATACCAAGCTGATGGTCCTGCCGGACACTACCGTCGTTTACCCCGGGCACGGTCCCAGCACCACCATCGGCAGAGAGCGCGAGGGCAATCCCTTCCTGAGGGAATAACAAAAGACTCTCCTCCAGTACCAGCGGGGGAGAGTCCTTTTGCTGTGTTTACGTCTTATGATTACCCGAGCCACCCCGTAAGGGTGAATATCGGGGCGAACACGACCGCCACGATGGACATCAGTTTCAGGAGGATATTCAGGGAAGGTCCGGAAGTGTCCTTGAAGGGGTCTCCGACGGTGTCGCCAACGACGGCTGCCTTATGAGCATCAGACCCCTTGCCGCCGAGTTTGCCGGTCTCAATCCACTTCTTGGCATTATCCCAGGCACCCCCGGCGTTCGCCATTGTGACCGCCATCAGGAAACCGGTCCCTATCGCCCCTATCAGCATGCCGCCGAGGGCGTTGGCTCCCAGTACAAGACCGACGAGTATCGGGGTAATTACCGCCAGCAGACCGGGCAGTATCATCGCCTTCAGAGCGGCGCTGGTCGAGATATCGACGCACCTGGCGTAATCTGGTCTGGCGGTGCCCTCCATCAATCCCTTGATTTCTCGCCACTGGCGGCGTACTTCATTCACTATACCCATCGCCGCCTTACCGACGGCATCCATCGTCAGAGCGCTGAAGATAAAGACCATCATGGCGCCGATGAAAAGACCGACTATCACTATGGGGTCCCTCAGGCTTATCGCTATCTCATACCCCTGGACTCTCATGGTCTCACCGAACGCCGCCGTTAAGCCCAGGGCAGCCAGAGCAGCCGAGCCGATAGCAAAACCCTTGCCCGTTGCCGCCGTGGTATTTCCCAGAGAGTCCAGAGCGTCGGTCCGCTCCCTGACTTCAGGGTCGAGATGTGCCTGCTCGGCTATTCCGCCGGCGTTATCGGCAACGGGTCCGTAGGCATCTGTCGCCAGTGTAATACCCAGCGTAGAGAGCATACCGAGAGCGGCGATGGCGATACCGTACAGGTCTGCGGTACGGTAAGAAACCACGGTTGCGACCACGACCAGCAGGACGGGGAAAAGCGTGCTCAGCATCGCCGTGCCGAAACCCTTGATAATAAGCGTTCCCGTGCCGGTCTCAGCCGATTCGGCTATCCTCTGAGTGGGTTTATAGGTATACGAGGTATAGTACTCAACACTCAGGCCAATCAGTATACCGGCAACCAGACCTGATACCACCGCCCAGAACACCCCGAAATCAACATTCATTTTCCAGATAATTATCCCTGATATAACGACGACAAGTACCGAAGCTATGTATATTCCGCGGCGTAACGCCCAGAGCAATGATTTCATCTCCGTCTTCTCTCCGGTTCTGACGAAGAAGGTGCCTATTATTCCGGCGAGAATGCCGCCTGAGGCTATAATGAAGGGAAGGACAGCCATATCAGAGTTCCAGGCGAAACCGGCGGCTACCGCCACCACCAGCGTGGCGACAATCGAAGCGGCGTACGACTCAAAGAGGTCGGCACCCATACCGGCGATGTCACCGACGTTATCGCCGACATTATCGGCGATAACTCCGGGATTTCTCGGGTCGTCCTCAGGAATACCCGCCTCTACCTTTCCCACCAGGTCGGAGCCTACGTCGGCTCCCTTGGTAAAAATACCGCCGCCCACCCTGGAAAACAGCGCAATCGAGGAAGCTCCGAAGCTGAAACCGACTATAATATTCACCAGGTCGTTCCCGCCGAAAATAAAGTAGACTATACTCAAGCCGAGTATGCCGAGAGCCACCACGGTAGTTCCCATGACCGCTCCGCTTGAAAATGCGACCCTCAACGCGGGGTTCAGACCCGTCTGTGCCGCTGTAGCTGTCCTCCCGTTAGCCTTAACGCCCATCCTCATGCCTATGTAACCGGCTCCGCCCGAGGTTATCGTCCCGACCAGATAGGCAATCCCCGTTTTCCAGCCTATATCGGGTATCACGCACAGAACGACGAATACGACCACCACGAATACCACCAGAGTCAGATATTCGCGTTTAAGAAAGGCAAGAGACCCTTCCTCGATAGCCGTGGTTATCTCGACGATTTTCTCACTGCCCGGGCTTTTCCTTAACACGCTGGCGGCAAGATACACAACGAACCCGAGTCCTATAATCCCGGCTATAATGCCAAACCACACCAAGTTCATTTAGTCAGGCTCCTTTCTATCACCTAAGATTCTTCTGTTTTCTCCAGGTTCTTCTCCAGTCTGTCTATTCTCAGTCCGAGGTCCTGCTGGGTAATGACCAGTGTCAGGTCGCTGCGGGTCCTTTCCAGGACTCCGCGGAGCATATCGGTGGTGCGGCGTAACCCGCCGGTTACAGCATCCGGAAAGTCGATCGTAACCAGAACGCTGTATATGTCATCCATAGATGTTAACAACTCTTCGCACTTTGAAAGCTCTCCCTTCCGTATGCTGTCAAGGAGGTAACGCCTCAGTTCACTGGCGGCTTCTCCCAGCCCGTTCAGATAAGCTGCGGAATCAATACCGAGGTCTTCCGGCGACGGCAGCGGCTCTGCGGTTACCAGGCTCAGTACGGCTTTTCCTTCAGCATATTCCTTCTGAGCGTCACGAAGGAATCCGGTATTAATGACTTCGTCACTGTCGGAAAGCGCCTGTTCACTCTCGACCAGGAGTTTTTTTGCCGACTCAAGAAGTCCGCCGGCTTTTTCAAATTCATGGCGGTGCACGGCGCGAATAGCCTCGCTAGAGCAGCGAATCGCTTCACGGCACAGCGGCAGCATCTTTTCCCTCGCCCTGTCTTTAGCCGCCAGATTTTGTCTTATCTGTTCTGTAATCGAGCCGAGATTTTCGGTCGGACTGCTCATTTTTTCACCTCGATAGCCTCCACTATTGACCGGGACGCTTTTTCCGGCGACTCGGCTCCCAATACGGCGCTGATTACTGCAACCGAATCGACACCCGCGGCAATAACATCAGATACATTATCTTTATTTATTCCACCGATAGCAACAATCGGTATATTAACCGCATCTCTTACCTGCCGTATCATGTCCAGCCCGACAACCCTGGCGGGAGTAGTGGTGGACACCTTCGACGACGTCGGGTAGATTGCGCCGACAGCAACATAGTCGGCACCTTCAGTCTGCGCTTCAACCGCCTGCTCCACATTGGTGGTCGAACAGCCGACAATGGAATCAATCGGCAGCAGCCTCCGGGCTTCCTTAACCGGCAGGTCGTCCTGCCCCAGGTGTAAACCGTCCGCACCGGCAGCCAGAGCAATATCCAGATAGTCATTTATAATAAAAAGTACGCCGTGTTCGGCACACAACGCTTTCAGTTCCCTGGCGACGGGCAGTATCTGCTTTTTACTCTGGACTTTATCCCGCAGTTGAATCGTCCTGGCACCGCCTCTGATTGCCTGGGCTGCTACGTCAAGGTGAGTCCGTCCTTGAAGCATCTGGGTATCGACGATAACATATAGCCCGGCGAGTCGCTTCAGCTTATCCTGGCGGAGTACTCTGGAGAGAAGCTCCTGCTCAATAGTGTAGATACTGAACCGTGCCTGCCTGAACCTGTCCGTATCGAGCTCCGCAGGGGAGCCGGTGCTCTTTGCCAGCTCCTCAAGCGTTCTGAGCGATTCCTGTACTCTCCTGGCATTCGCCACCAGCAGCGTATCAAGTCCCTTAATCTTCTCTTCACCCGGCACTTCTAAATCAGCGCCGACATCGTCACTCGCATCTCGGTACTGTATGAGCTGCTTCTGGAAAGCTGTGTCTGTTATTAACAAATCATGGCGCAGCGTCTTGAGTCGCTGGGTAAGGTCGGTGTCTCCTAGTGTAAAACGTGCTATCTCTTCCAGAAAACGGAGTCCTTCACCAATCCGGTTAAGGCTGGCATCTATAATACGCAGGGTCTGGCGGGATTCTTCATAATAAGTCATATTTATGAGACTTACAGGATAGTTTAAACACGAGGTTTCAGGTAAAGCAGTTTATTTTAGCACAGCCATATTGAGCGGTAAAGTTCCGAACCACCTACTAATCACTGACGGCATTTTCAATTATCTCGATTCTTGATATTGTGCCTGCCGGGGTTAGTTCTACGGCTACGACGTCGATACGCCATGACTGAGGCAGATTACGGTGGGTCTGGAGGTAATGCAGGGCGGAGGCTTTCATCCTCCCCTTCTTGGTCCGGGTGATTGACTCCTCCGGAGTACCGAACTGCGAACCTGTCTTTGTCCTTACCTCAATAAAGGCGACGGTGTCCTTCTGCTTCGCCACGATATCGATTTCACCATGAGGGCAATTGTAGTTTGTTTCCAGAATACGATAGCCCCGCTTTTTCAGGTAGTCCCGCGCCAGCTTCTCACCGAGAATCCCGGTCTCTCTTCTTTTCATTGGTCTATATCAGATATTTCACCGGTCTGAATGACCTGCGGTGTATCGGTGAAGGTCCCAGCCGCCGCAAGCGGGTGACATGCCCCCGCGTACAGTAACCTTTATGGTTGGCAAGCCCGTAGCCGGAATAGGTCCTGTCCAGCTCAATCATCAGGCGGTCGCGGGATACTTTAGCGATAATCGAAGCGCAGGCAATCGAGTAACACAGAGCATCGCCGCCGGTAATCCCTTTCTGCGGCAATTCGACCTCCGGGAGTCGCAGGTAATCTATCAGGATAGAATCAGGTGACGGCTTGAGCTGTTCTATGGCAGACTTCATAGCCATCCGCGTTGCCGGCACTATTCCTTTACTGTCTATTACTTCATGACCGGCAAGACCGATACCGATGGCTACGGCAACTTCATGAATATAATGAAAGAGGATATCACGCTTTTTGGGGCTCAGGAGCTTGCTGTCTTTTACCATGCTTATCCAGGGAATATCGGTCCGGAGGGGTAAAATAACGGCGGCAGCCACTACCGGTCCAGCCAGAGCGCCGCGACCGACCTCATCTACACCGGCGACATACCGGTAGCCCTGCGATTCAAATAACTTTTCCTCGGCAAAGGACGGTACCCGGTGATTATGCTTTATCCTTACCCTTGTTCTGTTCACGCCGGTCTTCACCCTCAAGAGAAATTTCACCGAGAGGTAATTCCATCGTCGCCTTGTTCTCCAGCTCGACTGTCACCGTTTCTTTCAAAGGATTGGTATCTATTACCCTGGCTGTCCCCGAAGGCGTGGATACCTGCTGACCGTTTCTGGGTAATTTGCCCTTCATAACCTGGTAAAAATCATTCTCATATACCAGGCAACACATTAAACGACCGCATACCCCGGATATCTTCATCGGGTTCAGGGGCAAGCCCTGGTCTTTCGCCATTCTCATGGAGACGGGGGTAAAACTGCTCAGGAAAGTCATGCAGCACAGGGGACGACCACAGCGGCCGCAGCCGCCGGTAATCTTTGCCTCATCCCTCGGACCGGTCTGCCTCATCTCGACGCGCACCTTCAGACGCCTAGCCAGCTCCCGCACCAGCTCACGGAAATCAACCCTTTCATCGGCGCTGAAATGCAGGGTAAGACGGCTGCCGTCCAGATTATACTCTGCATACAGCAACTTCATTTTCAGGTTCAGCTTCTCTACCAGCTCCCCGCATATATTCAGGGCTTCTTTTTCCTTTTCCTCCAGCGCCTGAGCGCGCTCGATATCCTCGGGGTCCGCCTTGCGTACAACCGGCTTCAACGGCTTTTCAACGTCACTTGCCGCTAACTGGGCGGGAGTAATTACCACCTGTCCCAGCTCCAGACCCCGTACCGTCTCAACCACCACGTAGTCGTTCACTTCGAGCTCGATATCTCCCGGGTTAAAGTAGTAAATTTTACCCGCTCTCCTGAACCTTACTCCGACAATATCAGCCATAATTTACCTCAAATTGGGCGTTACCACCTCTTGCCTGTTTCCAGCCTCAGGTATATTGAGCATCAATACCTCCAGTACCAGCCGCGGATTGGCATTCTGCCTTAACTGTTCACCCGCCGCCTGGATATCACCGATAAAAGCCCTTATCCGGGACAGACTCCGTCCTTTCGCCATTCCATTAAGCTCGTCCAGCCGGTCGCTATTGGTGACATCGTTGACCAGCCCGGCTTTAACCAGCAACAAATCGCGCCACCAGTCCAGCCACAGATTCAGCCGCTCGTAGACCGCTCCCCGGTTCTGGCTGAACTGGGAAGCCAGTTGAGTGGAGTAGGCGAACCTGTCTTCACAATCGGCTTCGATAACGTCGAGCAGCCCGTCCAGCCACTCGGTACGCTGCTGCATCAGGCTGTCATCGAGGGCGGCTGATACAGCCCAGCCCATGCATCCCCGTGAAAGCCTCGCCAGTTGTGCCGCCTTCTCCGGCTCTACGCCCCAGTTCCTGTTCAGAGCATCCCTTATCTCACCCACAGGTAAAGGGAACAGCTCTATCTGCTGGCAGCGGGATACGACCGTAATCGGCAGAAGGTTTTTATCGACGGTCAGTAATATGAAGACCATCCTGCCTTCCGGCTCTTCCAGCGTCTTCAGCAGAGCGTTGGCTGCCTCAATCGAAAGGAACTCGGCTTCATCGATGATAAAGACTTTATGCCTGCCTTCAAACGGCGGCAGACTGGCCGAGTGCTGTATATGCCTTATCCGGTCGACGCTGATTTCCGTCCGCGACTTCGATTCAGCCGAGTCACCGCTTTCCAGACCGATTACCTGTACGTCGGCATGCTTGAACGAGGCTATCTTCTGGCAGGAATCGCACTGCCCGCAGGGCGGTTCGTCAGCCTCACAGTTAAGCGCCTGGGCGAGATTCACCGCCAGCGTCATTTTACCCACGTGGGCGGGACCGGTAAAGAGGTAAGCATGAGCCAGGGATTCCGTCTCCAGGCTGCGCTGCAGTAAAGAGATGGCTTTTTTCTGCCCGATTATTTGCCACACTTAAAAATCCTTGATACACGTATTCAGTTGTTGTCTTATGTCTAGACCAGGTCGAGCCTGGTCAGGTCTTCCAGTGTCTCCCGCCTCCGGATAAGACGGGCATCACCGCCTTTTACCATGACTATTGCCGGTTTGAAAGAAACGTTATAGTTCGTGGCTTCCGGTATGCTGTAAGCGCCGCAACCCGCTACCGCCAGTATGTCGCCGGCAGAAACAGGTGGCAGGGCAATATCCCTTATCAGTATATCACCGGACTCACAGTATTTACCGGCGATGGTAACTATCTCCGCATTTTTTTCTCTCATCTTATTGGCTACAACGGCTTCCAGCCTGGCGCCATATAGGGAGGGACGGATATTATCAGCCATTCCGCCGTCCACTGTTACATAGCGCCTGACATCAGGGATATCCTTCACCACACCCACCTTATACAGGGCAACGCCTGCCTGCGCCACCATCAACCTTCCCGGCTCGATAATCAGGTGAGGTCGGGGTATTTCCAGTTCCCGGCACCTGGCGATGATGGCATACGTTATCGCTTCGGCATAATCGGATACGGATGGAACCGGCGAGTCCAGCGTATACTGATTGGCGAATCCTCCGCCGACACTCAGTTCTTTCAGTTCGAATCCGTATTTCTTACCCATCTCGGCGGCAAAACCGAGGAAAGAATCGATTGCCTGGACGTACGGTTCTGTTTCGGTAATCTGAGAGCCGATATGGAAATGGAGTCCCGTCACGTTAATCTCCGGCATGGATAAAGCAGCTTTCATAGCTTTCTCAGCCAGGACCATTGGGATACCAAACTTGCTGTCTATATTGCCGGTGGCTATATATTTATGGGTGTGCGGGTCTACTCCGGGACATATCCTCAGCAGGACATCCGGTTTATAGCCAAGCTCCCCGGCTATCCTGCCCAGCATCTCAAGCTCATGGAAATTATCGACTACTATGTGCCCGACGCCTGACTCCAGGGCAAGGGACAATTCCTCGTCAGACTTGTTGTTTCCGGGAAAACCCACCCTTTCCATCGGAAAACCGGCCATTTTAGCATAACCGATTTCTCCTCCCGAGACGACATCCAGCCCCAAACCTTCTTCGGCAAATAGCTTCAGGATAGCCTTATTTATAAAAGCCTTACAGGAATAGTTAATTGTGGTACCGGCGTAACGGGAACCGAATTCCGTTTTGAACTCGGCGCACATTCCATGCAGGGTTACCTCGTCGAAAATGTATAATGGCGTACCGAATTCGTCAGCCAGTTCTACGGTATCACAGCCGCCTATCACCAGGTGGTCATGTTCGTTCACCAGTGAGGTTATCGGAAATAAAGGTAATCTCTCTGACTGCTCCGTCACTTTTATTCTCTCCAGTTCAATATTACCAGTGCCCGTTAAGGTTCGTCAACGAAAAAGAGAGTCTTACTTCCCCAATAGAAGGAAACTTGACGCTAACTAAATGGGCTGATATTATCAACCTGCCGATTACCATAATCAACTTCCAGGACAGGTAGATGAACTTTATCGAGAAACTGACCGGTGCCTCCAGGAAAAATAAGAGCCTGCTCTGCATCGGGCTCGACGTCGACCCGCAACTGATGCCGGAAAAGGTCGGTGTTTTCGAATTCAACAAAGCGATTATCGATGCCACATCAGAACTGGTATGCGCCTACAAACCTAACGTGGCTTTTTATGAAGCTCTGGGTAACGAAGGGCTTGACGCCCTGAAAAGAACGGTTGGGTACGTTCCCGATGATATTCCGGTAATTGCCGATGCCAAGCGCAGCGATATCGGTAATACAGCCAGGGCTTATGCCACAGCAATATTCGATGTCCTGAAATTCGATGCCTGCACGGTAAATCCTTATCTTGGATTCGATTCACTTGAGCCTTTCTTCGAATACCGTGATAAAGGGATATTCGTCCTGTGCCGCACTTCGAATCCGGGAGCCGTTGATTTGCAGTCGCTTGTCTGTGATACGGAAGACGGCAGACGTCCCCTGTTCGAGGTGGTGGCGATCAAGGCTGGACACTGGAATATCCACGGCAATATCGGTCTTGTCGTCGGTGCCACTTATCCGGAAGAACTGAAAAAAATCCGGCAAATCCAGCCGGATATGCCTTTCCTCATTCCGGGAATCGGTGCCCAGGGAGGTGACCTGGCGCTTACCGTCCGGTACGGCGTCGATGCCCACGGTGAAAAAGCCATCATAAACTCATCGCGTCAGATAATCTACGCCTCACGCGGGAAAGACTTCGCTGAGGCAGCACAAAAAGCAGCCGCTGAACTGCGAGAGCAGATTAACCGGCAATTATCCGGTCTGAAACAGTAAAAAATAATGGTCCTGAACATAAAACTCGGTGACGTAGTCCGGCTGAAGAAAAAGCACCCCTGCGGCAGCTATGATTGGGAGGTAGTCAGGCTTGGTGCCGACATAGGTATCAGGTGTCTGGGGTGCCAGCGCCGCGTCATGCTCAACCGTAAAGAATTCGAACGAAGAGTCAAAGCTGTCAATGCCCACCTCGAATAATTATAATAAATTCCTGTTTGCATCCGCCTATTAGTATTTACCTCACCCCTGACCCTTCAGGGTGAACCTTTCAGGGTGAACCTTTCAGGGTGAACCCCTCTCCAGCCAGAGCCATTGTATATGAATGAGAAGTTCTCCTGGCTGGAGAGGGGAGTTAAAGAGAGAGGGGGCTTCGCCCCCTCTCATAAATTTTTCCCCCTCTCACACAAAAGAAGAACCCCATACCAGACAAAGGAACTTTGTGAGAGGGGGATTAAGGGGGTGAGTACTTCATTCAATTGAAGCTGAATATAACCATAATAGACCTCACCTTTACCAATGACCCCTGACGGGTTATAATATCCTAGCAATCTGATTATTTTTCGGAGGTGTAGCTTGGTCGCTCTATATGTAACCACCAGAGAAAAGGGCAGCGGTAAGACTGCTATCTGTGCCGGTATTGGTAAACACCTGCTTGATGAAGGGAAAAAACCCGGCTATCTGAAACCCGTTATCACCGAAGATAAAAACGCCCCAGCCGGGACGGATACTGACGCAGAATTTATAAAAACCCTTTTCTCCCTGGACGAGTCGCTTGACCTCCTTTGCCCCGGCGTCAGCAGCAGTAATCTTGCCTCCGATATTAAAAATGCCGTAAACAAGGTGTCAGAAGGAAAAGATGCCGTCATCATAGACGGTCCTTCCGAGCAATACCGTGCCTCAGCCGATATTGCAAAAGGGCTTAACGCCAGGTTACTCATCGTTGAGCATTATACGGACGACATATCCCAGGCGATTGTCGGCTATAAAGGTTTCGGTCAGTCCCTGCTGGGCGTCGTCTTTAATAAAGTCCCGAAAGCTAAAATGGATGAAGTACTTGGAGAAGTATCAGGGCAACTAAAGAAAGTTGGCGTGGATTTTCTCGGGGCGATTCCTGAAGACCGGATGCTGTTTACTCTGACCGTTGGCGAGCTGGCAGAGCGTATTAACGGAGAAATGCTGCGCGGTACCGATAAATCGGATGATATTATAGAAAACGTCATGCTGGGAGCAATGACGGTTGACCATGGCACAGACTACTTCGGGCGCAAAGAGAATAAGGCGGCAGTGATACGAAGCGAACGACCCGATATGCAGCTGGCTGCCATGCAAACCTCCACCAGGTGTCTTGTGCTGACCGGTGAAACCGCTCCTAAACCGGTTGTCCTTATCAGTGCGGAAGAGAAAAATATCCCGGTTATTACAACCAGGGATGACACCGCAACCGTGATGCAAAATATAGAGAACGCTCTGGTTGAAAGCAGGATAAATCGGGAGAGCAAGTTTGCCAGACTAGAGAAAATAATGGCACAGAACGTGGATTTCCAGTCGATAGACAAAGGACTGGGTCTGGCAGGCTAGCATACAACACTCTCCAATGTTGACAACCTTATACTCATAACCACTCGCCTCTTACAATTACAGGCATAATTCGGTTGCGTTTGTTATCGTCATTGCGAGTCCGCCTGAGGCGGACGTGGCAATCCATACAATTATTCGAGATTGCTTCGTCGTTCGCTTCAGCGCACTCCTCGCAATGACAGCTTAATTAACCATATTCAAACAGAGCCTGATTGTATAGTTATTGATAAAAGGTACCATTTGTTATATAATTTTTGCCTGTGTCCTGGTTAGGCTTAGGGAACCGGGGCTTTGGAATCTTCTAAGGAGGGCAGGTGATTGAATGCATTAGGAAAACATTTACTACTGGAACTAAAAGATTGCGACAGGGAGGTTTTAAATGATTTAGGCTTACTTAAAAGCATCCTGAAAACTGCGGCGACTGAAGCCGGAGCCACCGTGCTGGGAGAATCGTTTCACCAGTTCAAACCCCAGGGAGTAAGCGGGGTGGTGGTGATAGCCGAATCACATCTATTCATACATACCTGGCCTGAATGCGGCTATGCGGCGGTTGATATCTTCACCTGCGGTGACACGGTTAAGCCGGGAGAAGCAGCAAAGATGCTGATAGATAAGCTTGAAGCTAAAAACCACTCAATTCTGGAGATACAGAGGGGGATTCTGGATTCCTAATAGAGTGATTCAGTATAGAAAGTATGGACGCAGACCCTGATAAATGGTTCTACGATAAAATAAGCAAAGACTTGATTCAGCTGCACAGCATTGAAGAAGTGCTGTACCGGGGGCAGACGAAGTTCCAGTCTATTGAGATTATCCGTACCGGCAGCTACGGCAAGTGCCTTGTGCTCGATAGCAAGATACAGTCGAGCGAACTGGATGAGTTTGTGTATCACGAGGCGCTGGTCCATCCGGCGATGGTATCCCACCCCTGCCCGGAGACAGTATTCATAGCCGGCGGCGGGGAAGGAGCCACCCTAAGGGAAGTGTTACGACATAACACGGTAAAAAAAGTGGTTATGGTAGATATCGATGAAGAGGTGATAGCTCTTTGCAGGGAATACCTGCCCGAGCACAGTCAGGGTTCTTTTGAAGATGAACGTACCAGGCTTATCCATACCGACGCCAGGAAATATCTGGCGGAGTACAAGGAAGCCTTTGATATAATAATAATCGACTTAACCGAGCCTATCGAGGAAGGTCCCGCTTACCTGCTTTACACCCGGGAGTTTTATGGTATAGTCAAAGAGAAGCTCTCTCCCGGCGGATTCATCGCCGTACAGGCGGGTTCCGCCGCCTTCAACGAACTGCTTAACTTCTCAGCAGTATACCAGACGCTTAAAACCTCTTTTCAGAACGTCTATCCCTATCAAATAGACGTTCCTTCTTTCGGAGGTCCGTGGGGTTTCTGCCTGGCTTCAATTGATGCCAGTCTCATTATGTCAACCACCGAGATAAACGACAGGCTCTATAAACGGTCGCTGTACGACCTGAAACTGTACGACGGACTGACCCACCAGTCCATGTTCTCCCTGCCCAGACATATCAGAGACGACTTATCCCGGCAAACAACGCTCATAACCGACAATGAGCCACTGTATACGTATTCAGATTAGGAGTTCATACCCTTAGTCAGCCTATTAACTGGATAAATTCATGAAAAAAGGGGGCGTTCAGCTTAACGCCCCCTTTATCAGATTTCGTGGATACTAGTAGCCCATGGATGCTTTCAAATCCTGGTCAACCCAGACATACTGTACCCAGGAGTCGAAAGTCATGTAGCCAACACTGACTTCACCGGAATAGTTCTTAATCCAGGGCCACCACAGGTTATATAGCGGGTAATGAGGTGCTTGGATAGCATACGCCTGGTCAAGCAGGTATTTTGTCAGTTCCTTGGTTATCGTCATAGCTGCAGTCAAATCCGTTATGCCGGCTGCTCGCGCTTTATCAGCCATTTCATCGACGTACGGGTCCTTAACGCGGCTTGGGTTCAGCCAGCTGTCACCGGTGTACTGCGCCTGCTCGGGATAGGTGGAACAGGGAGAAATAAACTGGGCTATCATCCCTTCGAAACCAAGGGAAGCATTGGTACCGATAAGCTGGCCGAAATCCAGTACGACCTTCAAATCAACATTAACGCCTATTTTCTCCCAGTATTCCTTCAGTATCGAATAGTAGTCTGCCCAGGCAGAGATAATAACCAGTTCAGTTTCGAAGCCGTTCGGGTAACCGGCATCGGTTATGAGCTGCTTTGCTTTAACAGGATCATAGACAAAAAGCTCCTTGACAGACTCCGAGCACTCCGGGTCATCAAGACCAAGGTATAGGTCTGCATAAGCCGGGGTATAGTAGTACGGGAAGTTTATAAGGGTTGCCTCCCCACCGTAGAGCGATTCGTTTATCTCGTCCAGATTTATAGCTATCTGCATCGCCCGGCGGACATTCTTGTCACTGAAAGGCGGTTGGTCCATCCTGAAGAATACCGGCTGGTTGTGACCACCTCCGCGTTTTGCTACCATCAATTCGGGGACCTGTTTGGACATAATATCAGCATCATCTTTAGTAAAGCCGGACATCTTGTCGATATTTGCCGTCCTCAAAGCTGCCTGCTGGGTTGACAGGTCAGGTATGATGATAAATTTGACCTTTTCGGCGTAGGGTAACTGGTTGCCCTGTCCCGGACCAATCGGGTCGGTCTTCCAGTAGCTTGGATTCCTTTCCATCAAAATCATGTTACTGACCACGTAGTCCGTAACATAAAAGGAGCCGGTCCCGACTGAAAGCATGATATCGGTGCAGGAATCATATCCGTACGCATCCCATAACTCCGGAGGGAACATCAGAACATAGGCAAACAACCGCATTATGCTGTCAAGATGGAGATTGAAAGGATGCGTAATCGTGATTTCATTCGCGCCTGTCTTTACAACCGGAACTTCCCGGCACATCGGAAAACCCTTATAGTTATCGGATTCGGGGTTGCTGATATGCTGCTGGATACACCAGACAACATCATCGGTGGTAAGTTTCCTCCCGCCGGCCATCCGACCGGCTTCCGTATCCGGCTGTGCAAAGTAGATATTATCACGCAGTGTTACGATACTATCTACCGTCTGGGCATCTTCATTAACTTCCCAGCGCCAGCTTTCAGCAATGAAACCCACGTTAAGATCAGGAACGTTGGTACTCTCTTCCCAGAGTACTTCACCGGTGCCATAACCACCGGCGGGCCCTTTCGTCCAGTCGCCGTCCCAGATACTGTTGTGAGCGATATGCTGAGGAGATGATGCGAACCATCCTAAAAGGTCGAAATCCGGGTCGCCAGGTGATGCAATAGTAATCGTGCCGCCGTATTGCGGTGCTTCTGTTGATACCTTGACCACCTCTTCCTGCCCTGTTTCGGTAGTTATTTCTTTTTCTTCTCCACCTACTGTCACCGTCTGACCTGTGCCTGTCTGGGTTACCTTTCCTCCAGTTTCCTCCGCCCCACCGCAGGAGGCTATCACCAGTGATAACGTCATGAGACAACTTACCACCAGCCATACAATCTTTTTCATTACTTCAATTCACCTCTCTTCCTAAAGGATCAACCATTTGCAGAAAATCACCAACCATATTATTAAACCAGATACGAAACCCTCGTATCTGACTGCATTTTCACATACTGCACCTCCCGATCTCTATTCTCACACTTGGCTTAAGATAAACAAAAAGCACCCGAATACACTAAAAACCAGCAACTCCGATGCCTGTACTAGATAATTACTTTTAATTTTCATCAAATATCGTATGCGATACGAATAGTTTAGTGTGTACCATGCCAATTGTCAATATAGTAATATATAAAATATACCATTGGCTGTATTAAATAAATAAGAATATATCTTTTGCTAAAAGCGTATCTTTTCACGTTTGATTTCCTGTATTTCAGTCCGGGTAGCACCCCCGGTGATATTTCGTTGTACCTTACTCCTAATACTCAGATTTCTCAGTGGGATAGTCCAGCTCCTTCCAGCGCATATAGCCCTGTTTCAGGACTTTGATATTCTTAATATCATAGCGCTGAGCCTTCAACTCGGTTGCCATAATGGAGCTGTCGGATTCATCTACACAGTCACAGTAAATAACCAGGAGCTTATCCGCAGGGAGTGCCATAAACGGCAGTTCCCTCTCTATCGGGTCGCCGGCAGGGTTATAGTAAATATTGATAGCCCCTTTAATATGGTCTTTTCTATAGCTGCCGCTATCCCGTGTATCTATTATTACTACCTGCTCGCCTTTGTCTACCAATCGCTTTAAGTCCTCGCAGGTTATGCGCGGCACCTCACTATTTTCCACTCTCCTCCATTCTCTTACCTCTAGAGTCTCGCCTCCTACCGCCAGGTGTCTACCGATATGCCCTGCCGGAAACCGAAATCAGTGATGAACCAGATAGTGTTCGACTGTCCTCCCACGACCACGGTATTAATAGCGTTCGGATTATTGAAAGGCTCTACCATTGAGCCTGGCGGGAGCTTGAGCCATGTTGCGAAAGGTTCGAGTCCCTGTAAAGCAAGGTTCATATAACCGGTGGTTATTATACCGTTTCCCCAGAACTGCTCCACCGGTATACTCACGTTTTTCGATAGCCACTCGGCAAGCTTCTGTTTCGTGGTGAAACCCTGGTCATGCAGTAGACCTGCCACCAGCGGGTCGGCGCAAAGGCAGGCAACCGAACCCATTCCGGATAGCGACTTCATATAGTCGCGTATCAGCATCTGAGGCGGGTAAGTCGTTACCAGTTCGCCCGCGCAGGAAACATAGGTCCACCCAACGCCGACGGTCACGACGCTGTCTTCTTTCTTGAAACCGAACTTGGCACTGAGGGGTTCCCATCCATCAGGCAAAGCCTCTTCGTTCTCTGCAAAACAACAATTGTTGTACTGAAGGTTGCTGCCGAGAGAGCCGAAGGTCGTTTTTCCGGCATGCAGGTTCCCGGCACTCTTTGAAAGCAGCGTGAAAGTCCTGCCTATCACGGCATTAGGTTCGTTATACGGACCCATTGCGTCAATTCCTGAATTCATGCCTATCTCGTTGCGTATCGGTCCGTTCACTACTATCATGTTCGCCATCGAGGTCGTGGAATTGCCGTAAGGTACCATGGTTGATGTTGCCAGGATTACCGGGAAATACTCAGGCTTGGCTCCCGCCATAACGGCGCAGACCGCTACCTTCTCCACGGTAAGCTGCCGTCCGCCTCCCGGCCAGGCTAAAGTATTGACCACCTTATCGGCTTTGTGGCTGGTCCCTTTCAGCATGGCTGCCACTCTTTCCTCCGTGGGAAGTACCACCGGCAGGTAATCAGTCCAGTCCTTTTCTTTAAAGAACGCCTGCAGGTTCTCCTCCGTATCGGGTTCAAGCAGTCTCGGCTCCAGCGCGCCCTCCGGCAGTCCCGTCAACTGCTCGTCATCTGTCAGGGGTCTGATGAGAGCATCCACTACCTGGGGCATTACCGGGTTGCCGGTTACAGGGTCGTTACCGTTAACGTATGCTTTATGCTGCTCCCGCGATGCTCCGGCAATGGGTAAAGGGAATGTAGTATATCTGAGAGGTATACCGCTGCCATACAGCCTGTCCCATCCTCTTACGTATTCGCTGACGTTTATCGCGGTACAGGGTGCCGTGGGGATGCCACGCTGCTCCAGGTTCCTGGCATGGCGGCTCAAGGCCGCAGAGCAGCCGTCTCAGCAGCTAATACCCAGAATTGCGGCGTCTCCCTCAACCTTTATTTTTTCCCACAGTTCCGGGTCATCCTCGAAAAAACCTCCCTTTTTCCTGACAAGTATGGTCTTCACCGACGGTATATTCCTGGCAAACCATTCCTGCATTACCTCGAAAACATCGTAGCCCGCTTTAGGTCCTCCCCAGCCTATATCCACCATGTATATCGTTTTGCTGTCCAGGCTGGAGAAATTACGCGGTGTCAGGGGGACACGCTCTACCATGGTACTGCTGCAGGCGGGGTTTAGCACCGTGACCTTGCTTGCTGAATCCGGCATTAGTGGTACCTCCTTCTGAGAATAAGTCCGGACATCCGAACTCCTGGATACTTATTATAGAAAAATACCTGGTTATAAACGCTGCATTACTTCTAAACGGTAAAATGCTTCGGCGTATTCACATCCAATTACTTTACCCGTATTCTTAATAGACTCTACCAGCATTTTTGGAAAATCCGGATTGGCACCCTGAGGGCCTATCTGACTCTGGTGGCAGTTCACAGCCTTCATTTTAATATCATAGGTATCGCTGATATCACTGTAATAGTTAGGCTCCGGGTTCCCCCAGAGAAACAACTCTTTCGCCTGGTGCATTTTTAATCCCTGCGCCAGCAAATCACGGATGTTGTTGGGAGCCAGAACCGTTGGCCAGATAGCATCCAGAACAGCCCTGCCAAGGACCCGGTGGTCCGGAGCCGAGAAATATCGAGGACTCTGATAGTCACAGGTCAAGACGACTTCCGGACGATACGTCAGGAACAACTTCAATATTTCCTTTTTCAGGTCGGATACCTTCAAATCCTCCAGGCCAAGGTCCGGGTGCTTAAGGAAGATAACATCTTTCACTCCGATTATCTCGGCTGCCTCGAGTTGTTCTTTCTCTCTTATTTTCGCCATTTCCTCCGCCGATATATCAGGGTTGTTGGAACCTTTATCACCATTGGTACATATTACGTAGATTACATCTTTACCTTCGCGTACCCATTTAGCGGCGGTACCGCCAACACCGAAATCGGGGTCGGCCGGATGCGGGGAGAAAACAAGTGCGTAGACTGCCTCACTACTCATAATATACCTCCATTATAAATACAGACGCTGTGTGTTTTTAGTACCGTTTGACTGAATACCAACCTATTTACATTACAGATTCATGTAATAATGTCACATTCATTTAGGTAATGTCCACTTTCCACGTTAAATATCAACCACCCATAACGAAACTATATGATACCCAACCTTTATATTTAAACCAAAATCTGGTATCATAATAGCTGCAATATTGCAGGAAAACTCTAGACCGTAAAAATAGCGACATTATTACTGCTGCACTCTTGAAAAGACATTTTAAATATACCACCATCCCCAGGGCTGTGAAGTTTGATTTCCTTCCGGCTTTCAACTCCGGACAGGGTAAACCGGATAAAAGGAGACATTGATATGAACTTTGAATTCACCGAAGAACAGGAAAAGTTCAGGCAGGAAGTCAAGGACTTCCTTGAAGATGAGATAAAGCAGGGGACTTTCCAGCCCAGTTGTGATGCCTGGATACAGGGGTACTCGCCCGAGTTTACCAAAAAAGTATCCCAGAAAGGCTGGATTGGCTTGACCTGGCCTGAAGAATACGGAGGGAAGGGACGCAGCCACATCGACCGGCTCATCCTTACCGAAGAGATGCTGCGCTACGGAGCGCCGGCTGCCTGCCACTGGTTCGCCGACCGCCAGATAGGCGGGGGCATCCTCCGCTACGGAAATGAAGAGCAGAAGAGAGAACTCCTGCCTAAAATAATCGCCGGCGAAGCCTATGTCGGACTCGGACT
>CAZBAN010000012.1:0-39863 GCA_964489895.1 uncultured Dehalococcoidales bacterium | reverse complement strand
CTAATACAGCACCCGCTCGTCGCCGACGCGGCGGGTTATCTTTTTCTCGTCGAGGTATTCGAGGAGCGCCAACACGTACTTGCGGCTGTTGTTGAACATATCACGGACCTGAGCGACACTGACATTGCCTTTAGTCTTTATGTACTCGGTGATTTTTTCCAACATTTCATTATAGGCTTCGGCGGAAAATACCACGGAGCCGCTGACCTTGACCACTTTCTGCTGGTCGATAAGCAGGTTGAGCAAATCGGGCTCGGGTATCAGGTCGCCGGGAGGCGAATAGGGATTCTCTGCCAGCGACTGTAAAAAGGCGTCCACTTCAGCCTGCTGCGCCGGGGTGAGGGTGACTTTATGTGAAGTAAGACGTATCGCCGCCCCTTCCTCAGCCACAACACCTTCTTCTGCAAGTTTCTGCCAGACTAAAGGCGAAAACCTGCCCAGCTTTAACCTGCTGCCAAGCTCCGCCTTGGCCATGCCCGGACGCGCCGGGTACCTTTTATGGTAGTCCTGGAGAATATCCGTTGCCTGCCTGATAAGGCGCTCCCAGCCGGATGACGTAAAAAGAAGCCTTTGCTCACCCTGTCCCACGGCTTTTATCTTCCCTTCCTGAATTAGCAACTCCAGAGCAGGTCTCGCTTCGGCAGCCGACAGGTCGCTCTGGGACAGTAGAGCCGGCACTTCCAGCGGCTGCCTTGCTTCAAGCAGCGCTTCAATAACCTCTTCAGAAGTGCCCTCCTCCTTCACCTCCAGAGCCTGAATAACGGCGGGACGGTGCCGGCGGAGACGCCTGGTGTGAGACTCAACCACCTTACCGCCGCCGATAGTATCCATGGGAGAGCGGATGATGAAATGGTCGCCCTTCACCAGCGCCACCGGACCGGTCAGGACAAGCTGCACCCAGGCACTCTCACCGGCTTCAAGCTTTTCTCTGTCCAGCAGCCGGACATTCGCCATCGTCTCGGCAGCCCCGGAGTGAAAGCTGACGTTAGCGTTATGGGGCAGAGGACGGCGCAGGTGGGGCAGCAGGCGCAGGCGCGCACTCAGCAACGTAGTGGGCGTAAGCCAGCCGGGCGTGGTGAGTACGTCGCCACGCGTAAGCTGAGACTTAGCCACACCCACCAGATTGACAGCCACGCGGCTGCCGGGTTCGGCTCTTGTTACACGTGTCTTGTGGGTCTGAAGACCCCTGATTCTCGATTTGACGCCCGCAGGTACAATCTCTACTTCCTGCCCCGTGGAGAAGTAACTGTCAATAAGTGTCCCGGTAACAACCGTGCCTGAGCCGGCTATGGTGAAAACCCTGTCTACAGGCAGTCTCGGCCTGCCGGTATCCCTTCTCGGCTCGGTTGAGGTCAAAAGCCCGTCAATAGCCTGCACCAGCTCCGGCAAGCCCTCACCGGACACAGCCGAAACGGTAATAACAGGCGCCCCGGACAGGCTGGTGGAGCCTATCAACTCTTCCACGTCCAGTCTAACCAGCTCCAGCCACTCATCATCGACGAGGTCTTTCTTCGTTATCGCCACCACCCCCCGCTTTATCTCCAGCAGGTCGATGATAGCCAGGTGCTCCCTTGTCTGGGGCATCACGCCCTCATTGGCGGCGACGATTAGCAGGGCGAGGTCGATGCCGCCAACTCCGGCAAGCATGTTCTTGATGAACTTCTCGTGACCGGGGACGTCGACGATTCCCACTTCCTGCCCGGAAGGCAGCGTCATCCAGGCGAAACCGAGGTCTATTGTCATGCCCCGTTCCTGCTCCTCGCGGAGCCGGTCAGGGTTAATCCCGGTCAGAGCCTGTATCAGGACCGACTTTCCGTGGTCGATGTGCCCGGCAGTACCCAGTACGAACATGCCGTTCTCCAATCTTTATTATCTAGTGGTGGAAAAGCCTTACACCCGTAAACGCCATCACCATGCCATAGGCGTTACAGGCAGCGATTACTTCATTATCACGTAGCGCATTTCCGGGCTGCACCACGTACTTCACCCCGCTCTGATAGGCGCGGTCGATGGTATCCCGGAAGGGTATAAAAGCATCCGAACTGAGAGCAACGGCGGAAAATCTGCCCAGCCAGTCGCTCCTCTCTTCAGGAGTAAGCTGAGGCGGGACTTTTTCAAGGGCGGCTTCCATGTTCCGACGCTGTATCGGGGTAAGGTTCTCCAGCAGGTACAGGTCTATGGCATTATTCCGCTCAGCCCGTCCAACACCCTTTTTCCACTTCAGACCGAGAACGCTGGGATGCTGGCGGAGGAACCAGCGGTCGGCTTTATCACCGGCAAGACGCGTGCAGTGGATTCTCGACTGCTGACCGGCACCCACGCCGATAGCCTGACCATCAAAGGCAAAGCCGATGGTATTGGACTGCGTATATTTTATGGTGGTGGTGGCGACTATAATATCCCTGACCGCGTATTCCGGCAGCTCTTTATTATCGGTGACTATATTTTTTAACAGGTCCGGACCCACCTTAATGTCATTCCGCTTCTGCTCTAACTGGAGTCCATATACTTCCCTCGTCTCCGTCTCCGGCGGTTCATAGCCGGCGTCTATCTCGATTATCGGGTACTTTCCGCCTTTCTTTTTCTTCAGGATTTCAAGCGCCTTCTCTTCATACCCGGGAGCAATGATTCCATCCGAGACCTCGCGGCTTATTATTCTGGCAGTCGGTTCATCGACGGTATCGCTCAGCGCCACCCAGTCGCCGTACGATGAAATCCGGTCGGCTCCTCTGGCTCTGGCGTAGGCGGCGGATAACGATGACATCTCAAGGTCTTCAACGAAATAGGACTTCTTCAGTTCTTCGGTCAGAGGGATACCGACGGCAGCACCGGCGGGACTGACATGCTTGAAAGAAGCCGCCGCAGGCATATTCAGCAGGTGCTTCAACTCCTTAACAAGCTGCCACGAGTTAAAAGCATCGAGCATATTGATATACCCCGGAGAGCCGTTGAGGACACTGAAAGGGAGACTGCCTTCCCGGCTGTATATCCGGGCGGGTTTCTGGTGAGGGTTGCACCCGTACCTGAGGGCTATCTCGGATAGGTTCATTGCTTGACTCCTCCTGTCAGGACTTCATCTATAATTCAGACGCCACGCTGCGCAGTACACCGATTACTATCTCGTCCTCTTCCGGCAGCACCGAACGCGGGTCGAGAAGCAGGACATCGTCACTGATACGACCGACAACGGGGGTTTCCTTATTCTTCCTCAATTTCCGGGCAAGCGTCTGGGCGACATTCACACCCTTACCTCCGCTTTTACCGACAGCCACCAGCCTGGTCGGCAACGTGCTGCCCGGCAGGCTGCCGCCGCCAATCATGCTTTCCCCGTCTATTACCCGGGCAGGACTGCCGATAGCCTCAGCCCATAACCCGGCACGTTTGTCTATTTCCTCCGGCGATGCCGCTATCATACGCCATACCGGTATTTTATCCGTGGCTTCACCTTTCAGGTAGTGAAGCAGTGTAGCCACCAGACCGGCAATCCTTACCTTATCAATCCGCACCGCTCTCGCCAGAGGGTGCTTCTTCAGCTTGTCGACAAGCTGCTTCTTACCAACTATTACTCCCGCCTGAGGACCTCCCAGCAGTTTATCGCCGGAGAAGCACGCCACCCCGACACCGGCAGACACACTCTGCTGTACCATGGGTTCCGGCGCGAGACCGAAATCAGTCGTATCTATAAAACAACCGCTGCCGAGGTCGTCAATTATCGGAAGTTCATACTCCTGACCAATAGCCATCAGTTCTTCAAGAGCAACTGAGTGGGTAAAACCAATCACCTGAAAATTGCTGGAGTGCACCCTCATCAACATCGCTGTGCGTGGGGTAATCGCCTCCTCGTAATCGGTGATATAGGTGCGGTTCGTCGTCCCCACCTCAACCAGTTTCGCCCCGCTCTGCCGCATGACATCGGGGATACGGAAACTGCCGCCAATCTCCACGGCTTCACCCCTGGAGACTATTACCTCTTTTCTCCTCGCCAGGGCGGTGAGGCTAAGCAGCACTCCCGAAGCATTGTTGTTTACCACCAGAGCCGCTTCAGCCCCGCTCAACTGGCACAAAAGCTGCTCCACATGGACATTTCGGGAGCCCCGCCTTCCGCTGTCAAGGTCAAACTCAAGATTGGAATAGCCCTTCGACACCGCTTCCATGGCCAGTATGGCTTCACGGCTGAGCGGCGCGCGGCCAATGTTGGTGTGCAGCACGACACCTGTGGCGTTAATCAGAGGACGGAGGGTCGGATTTTCAAGGTCGTCAAGCTGCGAGGTGACTGATTCCACGATATCATCCAGAGAAGGACTTGGTTTGCCGGCGGTAATAGCCGCACGGGCGCTTTCAAGCTGCCGCCTGACCAGGCTTACCAGCAGCTCATGCGGGTACCTGGCGGCAAGCCTGGCAACCCGTTCATCAGAGATAACTTTATCAACGCCGGGCAGTCTGCGGAACTCGTTTTCCATCGCTACTCCCGCTTATTTTAACATATCCGCACCCAAATTATCACACATTCGGTCGGTTTGTGTTAAGTAAAAAACCACCTGAGGCAGGTAATTTTGCCTTACCTGTGTTGAGGGTGATAAAATACCCACAGAAACCGGTAATATTTATGGAGAAGCCGATGGCGAAACGGAAAAACCCGCGCCTGATGGAATCCGTCAGGGGTTCGGGTTGAGCTTCCAAAATAGGTCCGGGCGACCTCAATAAAGTATTGTGCGACCTGCCGTTGCTGACCGACCCGAACGTGATTCGGGGCATGGAGAGTCTCGATGATGCGGGCGTCTACAAACTGACAGAGGAACTGGCAATTATCCAGACCCTCGATTTCTTCACGCCCATAGTAGACGACCCCTATATGTTCGGGCAGATTGCCGCCGCCAACGCCCTTAGCGACGTTTATACCATGGGAGGCAAGCCGTTAACGGCGCTGAATATCGTCTGTTTCCCCATAGAATCCATGGACCTTTCGGTACTGAAGGATATTCTCAAGGGCGGGATAGACAAGATGGCGGAGGCGAAGGTTACGCTTTTGGGCGGACACAGCATTGATGATAACGAGCTTAAATACGGTCTTTCTGTTACCGGCGTCGTTCATCCCGATAAGATGGTAACCAACTCCGGCGCCCGCAAGGGTGATAAAATCATCCTGACCAAGCCGCTGGGGACAGGAATAATAAACACCGCCGCCAAGGCGGAAGCAGTCGGCGCAAAGGCAATAAAGAAGGTCACGCAAAGCATGGCGGCACTGAATGACAAAGCCGCGGAGCTGATGCAGGAAGCGGGAGTCCACGCCTGTACCGATGTCACCGGTTTCGGCTTTCTCGGTCACGCCGTCCAGCTGGTACGGAACAGCGGGGTAAGCGTGGAAATAGACGCTTCCGCCGTCCCGCTTTTCCCGGAGGCTGCCGGTTTCGCCGCGCAGGGGTTTTGCCCGGCAGGACTCCACCGGAACCGCGAGTTTTACTCTCCCTGCGTGGAGATTACCGCTGACATACCCGTAAGTACTCAGGACGTCCTGTATGACCCACAGACCTCCGGCGGCTTACTTATCGTCCTGGACGGAGAAAAGGCAGAGACACTAATCGCTGAACTGAAACGGGCAGGAATAAAAGACGCCGCCGTTGTGGGAGAAGCAGTCGGTAAATCCAGCGGTATGGTTACCGTTAAGTAGTAAAGCCCTTCTCCGGGTAGACCGGATTACCGAAACACTTTTTTACTTTAGTCCAGGAAAAGTATACGTTTATATCAGATAATCAGTATGGCAAAAGACAGCCTGTACCGTGACAGAAACCTGCAGATTATATTCGGGGTAACCCTGATGGCAGTGCTCGGGGTTTCCAGCATCACTCCCGCCTTCCCTAAAATAACACGTGAACTGGGTATCACCGGCGGTCAGGTCGGGCTGCTTATCACCTTTTTTACCCTGCCCGGGGCACTCCTGGCGCCAGTAATGGGAGTAATGGCTGACCGCTACGGTCGAAAAAGAATCCTGATACCCTCTCTGTTTCTCTTCGCCGTCGCCGGTACAGCCTGTACCTTCATCAAGGACTTCAACGTCCTTCTCGGGGTAAGGGTTGTCCAGGGCATAGGGGCTGCCTCGCTTGGCTCGATAAACAGCACGATAATCGGCGACCTTTATTCCGGTAAACGGCGGGTAGAGGCGATGGGGCTGAACGCAAGCGTGCTGAGTATCGGGGTTGCCAGCTACCCGTCGATAGGCGGCGCCCTGGCAATGCTCGGCTGGAACTACCCCTTCCTCCTTCCCCTGCTTGCCATCCCGGTGGGTATCCTGGCGCTTACCCTGCTCAAGAACCCCGAACCCAGGAACTACCAGAACATAAGAGAGTACCTGAGCGGCACCTGGGGATACCTCAGGAATATAAAAGTAGCCGGACTTTTTGCCGCCGGAATGCTATCTTTTGTTGTGCTGTACGGGGCATACCTTACCTACCTGACCCTGCTGATGGACGAAAAATTCGGCGCTTCGTCACTGACCATCGGAATTATCATGACCATATCATCGCTGAGCAATGCCGCGATTGCATCACAACTCGGCAGAATAAACAGGCTTTTCTCCCTGCCGACAATAATAAAAGTGTCGTTCACTCTCTATGCCCTGTCCATGGTGATAATACCGTTCATGCCGAGTCTGTGGCTCCTGCTGATACCAGCCATAATAAGCGGCATAGCCAACGGAGCTAACTTACCGAGCATCCAGACATCGGTTGCCGAACTGTCGCCAATCGAGTACCGGGGAGCGTTTATGTCGCTAAACACCATGATGCTGAGAGTGGGACAGACTATAGGTCCGCCGCTTATCGGGCTCGCCTACGCACTTAAGGATATAAATGCCACTTTCTTCACTGCAGCCGCAATATCTATACTGGTACCGGTAGCAGCAATAGCATTCGGCAGGAAATCCAGACCCGGCGTTTAACAATCTCCCCCACCTTATGTTATTCTATACTAAAGGTCAGAAAAAGACGTGACACAAGGAGGCTAAATGGAACTCGATGATATAACCATATCCAGGGCAATAACCGAGAGTTTCCTTAAAGATTTCTCGGATGCCATGGAGGTTGATGTAGCTATAGTCGGAGCCGGACCGGCCGGTATGACGGCTGCATATTATCTTGCAGAAGAAGGTATAAAAACAGTGATTTTCGAGCGACAATTAAAGGTCGGCGGCGGTATGCCGGGCGGTGGAATGATGTTCAACCGCATCGTGGTGCAGGAAGAAGGGAAAAAACTGCTGGATAAGTTCGGCGTGGCGACAAAAGAATACCAGAAGGGATATTATCTCGCCGACTCCCTGGAGGCTACGTCAACCATCTGTTCGAATACGATAAAGGCAGGCGCCAGAATCTTCAACCTTATAAGCGTAGAAGATGTGATGATAAGGGAGGAGGACAGGATAACCGGACTGGTACTGAACTGGAGTGCCACCACGATGGCGGGACTTCACGTGGACCCACTGACTATAAGGTCGAAAATGGTAATAGACGCCACCGGTCATGCCAGCGAAGTCTGCCACATAGTCGTTAATAAAATCGGCGCCAACCTGAGGACGGAGACAGGCGGCATTGCCGGTGAGAAACCGATGTGGGCGAACGTTGCCGAAAGCCTGATTATGGATAACACCCGGGAGGTATATCCGGGTCTGATAGTCGCCGGTATGGCTGCAAACGCCGTTTACGGGGCACCCAGGATGGGACCTATCTTTGGAGGCATGCTCCTTTCAGGAAAAAGGGCTGCCGAATTAGCCCTCGATATCCTATCCGGGAAGTAAGAAAAAACCGGTCAGTGTAAAACTATGAATAGAACAAAGGTAGTGGTGGCGATGAGCGGAGGGGTTGACTCTTCCGTTGCCGCCGCCCTTCTTAAAGAACAGGGATACCAGGTCAGCGGCGTGACCATGAAAATATGGGACGGTGAAGATACGGACGATGTAAAGTCACGCCATGCCTGCTACGGACCAGGCGAGGAAGAGGATATCGATGAAGCCCGGAAGGTATCCGGGATTCTCGATATCCCCCTCTACGTCCTCGACCTAGCTGAAGAATATAAAGAGGAGGTACTGGACTACATCAGCCGCGAATACCTTTCAGGCAGGACTCCCAATCCGTGCCTCCGCTGCAACAGCAGAATCAAGTTCGACGCCCTGCTCAGGAAGGCTGAGGAAAGCGGTATCGAGTTCGATTACTTTGCCACCGGGCACTACAGCCGGATAGAATATAACGGCGGAAGCAACCGCTACCTGCTGAAAAAAGCCAGGGATATGAGTAAAGACCAGTCCTACTTTATCGCCTCGCTGTCCCAGGAACAGCTCGGTCGTTCTCTCTTACCTGTCGGCGAATATACCAAAGAAGAGGTCAGAAGTATCGCCCGTGATCTGGGGCTGGGAGTGGACGGGAAACCGGAGAGCCAGGACTTTATCGCCGCGGGATACCAGTCCCTGCTTCAGGGGACGCAGCCGGGAGCCATCATAGACAAACAGGGAGCCATCTTAGGCGAGCACAGCGGAATCTCCCTGTATACAATCGGACAGCGTAAAGGACTGGGCATAGCCAGCAGCGAACCGTTATACGTTACGGGTATAGACCCGGAAACGAATGTTATTACCGTTGGCAGCAAAGAAGAAGTATATGAAGATGAACTTACAGCCTCGGAGCTGAACTGGATAGCCGTGGAGAAGCTGGAAGAACCGATGGAGGTAAAAGCAAAGATAAGATACTCCCATCAGGAAGCGCCGGCAAAGGTAACGCCTGTAGACGAAAATCGGGTGCTGGTAAAATTCAGCGAGCCTCAGATGGCAATCACCCCCGGACAGGCAGTTGTCTTTTACCTGGGGGATACGGTCGTAGGAAGCGGGACGATAGAGAGGATGAGATAAAGGCAGGTTAATATGGAGGGAGAACTGGAAAAAGTCCCCGTACTGCACCTGACAGAAGAGAGCAGAAATAGCGCAGAGGACGTGATTGTCAGGGAATTGCCTGTTACCGTCATCCTTAATAACGTAGAGCTGGTAACCATACTCTGTTCGCCCAAAGACATGGACTATTTAGCCGTCGGTTTCCTCTTCTCTGAAGGCCTGCTTGAGAATAAAGATGAGATAAAAAACGTGCTCGTCGACGAAAAGAGAGGCACTATCCGGGTAGATACCAACGAAGACAGGGATTTAGATAACGAGTTTTTATTCAAAAGGATGATAACCTCCGGCGGCGGGAGGGGGGTGTCTTATTACCGGGCAGCCGATGCCAAGAACCGGGTGAAAATAGAGTCCAGAACCGAAATTTCCACCCACGAAGTCCTGTCCCTGATGAAGGAGTTCCAGCACCGGTCTGAGGTCTACAGAAAAACCGGAGGCGTCCACAGCGCCGCTCTGTGCGATACCAGGAACATTCTCGTTTTCAAAGAGGACATCGGCAGACACAACGCAATCGATAAGATATTCGGTGAGTGTGTCATGAAAGATATACCCACCGAAGGAAGGATAGTCGTTACCAGCGGCAGAATTTCGTCGGAAATACTTCTGAAAATTGCGAGGAGGAATATACCCATACTTATATCCAAATCAGCCCCCACCGACCTCGGAGTGCGGCTGGCTGATGAGCTGGGTATAACCCTGTTTGGCTTCGCCAGGGGCGAAAGGGTAAATGCATATACCAATCCGTGGAGGATATCAGGTGATGGAAGCAGGTGAAACCGCTCTGATTGAGAATATCGTAAGCCTTAAACGAAGCAGGAACGCTGTTATTCTGGTGCATAATTACCAGCTCGGGGAGGTGCAGGATATAGCCGACTTCTCGGGTGATTCCCTGGAGTTGAGCCAGAAAGCAGCCGGTACCGACGCCGATGTGATTGTTTTCTGCGGCGTCCACTTCATGGCGGAAACCGCCTCTATCCTGTGCCCGGATAAAACCGTCATTCTCCCTGATTCTCAATCCGGCTGCCCGATGGCTGACATGATTACCGCTGAAAGCCTGAGGGAGATGAAGAAGGAACATCCAGCAGCCAAAGTGGTCTGCTACGTAAATTCTTCGGCTGATGTCAAGGCTGAATCGGATATCTGCTGCACCTCGGCGAACGCCGTTAAAATGGTAAATAAACTTGCCGATGCGGAGGAAATCATATTCGTGCCCGACCAGTACCTCGGCAGCTACGCCGCCGAGCAGACTGGAAGAGATATGATTCTCTGGCCCGGGTACTGCCCCACACACATGCGGATAAGGGCTGAAGACATTACCCGACTGAAAGAAGAGCATCCGCAGGCTAAGGTGATCATCCATCCGGAATGCCGCCCCGAGGCGAGGGCTCTGGCTGACGCCATCCTGAGTACCGGAGGTATGATCAGGTACGCCCGCGAAACCGACGCTCCGGAGATAATCGTCGGTACGGAAATCGGGATATTACACCGTCTTCGAAAGGAAAATCCGGGTAAAAAGTTTTTTCCAGCTTCCGAGCAGGCGATTTGCCCCGATATGAAGCTAATCACCCTCAATACCGTCCTGTGGTCGCTGGAGAATATGGCACACGAAGTCAAGGTGCCTGAGGATATCCGAATTAAGGCAAAAGCCTCCGTAGACAGGATGCTCGAAGACTAGACCCATTTCCTGGCTGACAGATCAAAAGACGGTCAGTTCTCAACCTGCTTGAGCTGAAAACGCAGCTTACCCGCCGGGGCTACTATCTCAACTACATCGTCCTGCTTTTTACCGATAACGGCTTTGCCTATGGGCGAGACGCTGGAAATCCTGCCTTTAGCCGGGTCGGACTCTTTGGGGTCGACCAGAGTATAACGCACCTCCGTTCCTTTATCGACATCGATAAGAACAAAATTGCTCCCGATATTTATTCCGGGTGTGGCTTTCTGTTCATCATCGATTACGATTGCCGACTTCAGGGTTGCCTCAAGTTCGATAATCCGTCCCTCCAGCATTCCCCGCTTTTCCCTGGCGGCACTAAGGGGCGCATTCTCACGAAAGTCTTTATCGGCAGCCGCCCTCTGCATCTCGCTGATTGCCTCCTGCCGCTGGTCCTTGAGTTCGGCGAGTTCACCCTGCAGTCTGGCATAACCCTCGCGGGTCAGAGATATAACCTCGCGAGACTCCTGCGCGGATGAAGGACCTGTTCTGTTTTTAGCCTTCTTTGCTTTGAGATGCACGGCAAGATTGGTCTTACTCCATCCTTTTTTCTTTGCGTAGCTGAGGAAAGTCCTGACCACCGCAAGCTTCTCGGCATACTCGGTGTCAGACATTGACGACTGCTCGGCGTAGTTGGCAACTTCGGAGGCACTCAGTCCGGCAAAGGGACGTTCCCGACCGAACCAGCGAACGAACCTGTATATCTCCTGCTGGCCTGCCCCTCTCTTTTCAGGAGACAAACCAGCCAAAAATACGCCGGCGGCTTCACCCAGACTTGGGTTCTGTTCCGTCACTGTGAACACCCCTGTAAATACAACTGCTCCGCCATCAATCCTTCCTTCCGGTGGGAAAAGGCAGTCTCACTGCCCTGATAGTCCTGGATAAAGCCCTGTGTCCTATCAGCTTCAATATTGCTTTACTATGCCAGTCGAACGTAACCTCGTCTGATTGCAACAGCGCGTCATCAATATTGTTATTAACTATTATGTCAAGTATTCTGTCTATCTGCCTGTCGCTCAACAGCTCGTAGAATTTCCGACCCCAGTAGCCCAGCCTCTGTTCCCGACCCAGCACTTTCTTCCACTGCCTGTCATAGGAAGCCAGGCTCCTGGCAGACAGGTTATCACTTTCCAGGGCACGATGCAAATTATCAGCCGCAATATCGGCACACAACAGGCCATAATAAATCCCTCCTCCGGTGGTCGGTTTCACCTGCCCGGCGGCGCTTCCCACCACCATCACCCTGTTACCGCTCGTTCTTGACAATCCTCTCAGGGGAATTCCAGCATAGCTAATTTCGGGCTCCGGCGTGGATATCTTACCCTGAGCCGCCAGCGATGATATAAACCTTCTCAGGTAAAAGCCCTGCCTGCTGCGGGATATCAGACCCGCCAGAGCACGCTTTGGCGAGGTTGGCACCAGCCAGGCAAAGAAAGCCGGCGCTATCTTCTTACCCAGATATACCTCCACTTCGTCCACTCCGTTCGTGTCCACCTCTGCCTGGGCACCCACTGCAAAATCGTCAACCCTGCCCAGACCGGCTTCCTCGACCAGTTTTGAGCCGAAGCCGCTGGCGATAACCACCGCTTTAGCTTCATAATAAGTGTTTTTTACGTTTATACCAACCCTGTCGTCCTGCACAGCGACGTCGCTAACGGGGCTGTCCAGCATGTATTCAACCCCCCTGTCCTGAGCCCGTTTTGCCATAGATACGTTAAAAGCAGCCCTGTCTATTATAGCTGCCTGCGGCTCATGACGTCGGATACTCAGTAACTTGCTCCCAGGGGAATGAATAGTGGCTCCATTCACCCGGCGGAAAATAACACTCTCGTCAATATCGTACCGTTGAACGCACTCGCGGCTGATAATACCGGTACAGCAGACCGGTTCTCCCAAATCGCTCTTTTTCTCCAGCACCGTCACCGTGTACCCGTCCTCAGCCAGCCTGCAAGCCACCCGACTTCCCACAGGTCCTCCGCCTATTACAGCCACGTCATACAATATCAACCCCCCAATCCGGTTATACGACCGTCTTTGATAAACCTGATTACCCCCCTGTCTTTCACCACCCTGTAAGCAAAGAACATCACTATTATCAGGCCTATTATTTCCGGGATATAATTTTCCGGCGACTCAATAAGTGCTTCACGTACAAATTCTGACCATCCCTCGAACTCTTCCCCGACTAACCCTCCCCGGAAGGGCCAGAGAAAAGTAACAGGCTTTTCCCATATCCGGTCGAGGATAAGATGCATACAGCTTGATAATGAAATAACGAGCAGCCACGACTTATTATACTTTAGTAACAAAAACCCTCCGGCTAATAGCACCAGATTAAACAAAAGGGTATGGGCATAATCACGACCGCTGAGAGAACTAGTGTTATTACCCAGAAGCAGAAACAACGGCTTATCAATAATATCCGGTAACATGGAGCCAACTATCACCAGACGGTAATCAATTGTACCGACGTGGTTCTTCAAGTTGCCAATTAATGAAGAGATTCTAGAACGCAAACCCGACTTCCGGTCTTCATCGGGTGAGGGCATTGACAAAAGTATATCACCTGCCCTGGCTACAGCCGCCGTTATACCCACGTGTCCGAATAATAACATTACTTCTTTTTCTCAGCATCCAGAGGGAGTATGGTGTACTCGGCGTCCGTTACCTCCGTTCGCGGCGTACCGGGCGGTGTCCCGTTCCGCCGTATCTGACGGTAGCTGGCTGAGGCAGCGCTGGATAAAAACCAGCCGATAAAAGATATCCAGAGACCGTCAAACCAGGTCAGGGCAAAGGGTCGCAGGATGATTATGAGAATTCCGCCAAGAATCAGCAGGTAACCGAAACCCTGTCCCACCCGGGTGGCAATCCGGCTGGCGCGGTTATAGTCACCGGTGGTAAGCCACAACACCGAGCGGAGAACACGCCCGCCGTCCAGAGGAAATCCCGGCACCAGATTGAATACCGCCAGTATACCGTTCATAATAGCCAGCCATGTAATCATCACAGCAATGGGTCCGGGCATTACGGGTATCAGTAAAAATAAGGCGAAGAAAGCCGCGATAACCAGACTGCAAACTGGTCCGGCGATTGCCATTTTAAGTTCGGCGCCTGGTCTGGTGACCTCACCGGTCATCCGGGCAATTCCGCCGAAAATAAAGAGTGTGATGCTGGATATCTGTACCCCGTTAGCCCTGCCCACCAGGCTATGCGCCAGCTCATGGGCGAGAACCGAAGCAAAAAACAGAAGGCTGGTACCGATACCGAGAATCCAGTAAAACCAGCTTGTATAGTTTGGATATACCAGCAGGCCTGTTACCAGGAAAAAGATGATAAACCAGGTAAAGTGCAGCCTGAACTGGATACCGAAAAGCTTACCTAAATATATCGTTCTTCCCATTTGTACCGTTTCAGTCAAGGGCTAGAAGCGATTCTCTCAGTTCAAAGAGAATCGTGGAGGTCACATACTGACGCCTTCTGGGTCTGCCGACAGCCCGGCTGCCGCCGGCATCGGCTATGCCGATGAATGTCGTGCCCATCGGATTGTCTTCCGTAACTTCATCCGTCCCGGTGGTGCCGATTCCGATATCCGCTTTCAGCAGCGTCCTCACTGCTTCCGCCATTGCCCGGACTACTTCGGGACCGGCAGGACCCTTCGAGAGAACGGCATGGCTGACTCCGAAAGCGAGCTTCGCTTCATCAGAGCTGGCTAACAGTCCTCCCTTAAAGAAGGCGGAGCTACCCGGGATTTCGTTGAAAGCGGGAGACAGCGTTCCGCCGCCTGAATCCTCCATAACCGCCAGTGTCAAACCCTTCTCCGTCAGTAAATTCCCCACTATCTTTTCAAGCGTATCATCATCCACTCCCCAGATGCTGTCTTTCATAATAGCCCTGATACTGGCTTCACCCTCAGCCAGCATTTTTTCCGCCTCCTCTCTGGTATCCGCCTTAGCCGCCAGGCGCAGGTGAATACCGTCAGGCTTGGCATATATGCCAAGAGTGGGGTTGGAGGCGGCAAGCATGTCGGCGACCATCTCTCCCACTGCTCCCTCGGAATATCCGAAGGTTTTAAACACTCTGGGAACGAGCACGGACTCGGCACGTTGCTCCAGCCTGGGCTGGACGGTCTCCTGCCACACCACGTTTAGTTCCCTCGGCGGACCGGGCATGATTATCAATATCCGCCCGTCTTTCTCAATCCACCAGCCGGGAGCGGTACCCGCCGGATTCGGAATGGACTCCGCAGAGTGAATGATAGTAGCCTGCTTTAGATTGCTCTGCGGCATCTCGAAACCAAACCGGCCGAACCTCTCCCGTAATGCTTTCTCAAGAGAAGGGTCGATTTCCATTGCCTCGCCCATCATCTCGGAAACCGACTCACGTGTCACATCATCAGCCGTAGGTCCCAGCCCGCCGGTTATAAATATGATATCGGAACGCTCCCAGGCGCGTTTCAGCACCTCAATTATCCTTGCTTTGTTGTCGCCTACCTGTGAAATCCAGTACAGGTCTATACCCAGCAATGGTAGCCGGCTGGCTATATATTGTGCATTGGTATCCGTAATCTCTCCGAGCAGTATTTCCGTGCCGACAGATATGATTTCAGCTTTCAATGACAGACCGTCCCGTATGATGAACTATTATGAAACTCCTGATAATATTCCGACTACTCTTAATATAATACAAATGTCATTGTGAGGAGTCCCGATAAAATCGGGATTCGCAATGACACTATCAAACAAAACTGAACAAGATATCACCAACAGTTTAGCACTTTGCAGCCGAGATGCCCAGATACTCCTCGACCAGTTCCATGGCGCAGAATTTGCCGCACATACTGCAGGCGGAACCGGCTGAGGTATGCTGCTGGCTATGGACAAGGCGCGACCTCTCCGGGTCCAGCGCCAGTTTTGCCTGCTCATCCCAGTCAAGTTTCTTCCTGGCTACGGACATCCGCCTGTCCCGGTCTAAAGCACCCTTCACCCCTTTGGCAATATCACCGGCATGAGCGGCGATTCGGGACGCGATGACTCCCTGCCTCACATCTTCGGGGTCCGGCAGTGACAGGTGCTCCGCCGGAGTTACGTAGCACAGAAAATCCGTCCCCGCCGCCGCAGCGATTGCTCCACCGATAGCCCCGGTAATATGGTCGTAGCCGGCGCCTATATCGGTCACCAGCGGTCCCAGAACGTAAAACGGCGCCCCTTTGCAGATAGACTTCTCAATCTGCACGTTAGCCTCAATCTGGTCCAGAGGCAGGTGTCCGGGACCTTCCACCATAACCTGGACTCCCGCCTGCCAGGCACGCTCAACCAGCTCACCAATAACGAGCAGCTCTTCTATCTGAGGTCGGTCGGTGGCGTCAGCCAGACAGCCGGGTCTCATACCATCGCCGAGACTCAGCGTGACATCGTACTCTCTCGCCATCTCCAGCAGACGGTCGTAGTATTCATGAAGCGGGTTTTCAGCCTCGTTGTGGAGTATCCAGCCCATCATAAATGCTCCCCCGCGGGATACCACATCGGCCACTCTGCCCTGCTCCTTGAGCCGGGCAATAGCTGACCGGGTTACCCCGCAGTGGACGGTTATAAAATCAACTCCGTCGTTGATATGCTCTTCGATAGAAGCGAACAGGTCATCGACGGTCATTTTTACTATGGCGCCGTACTCTTCTATCGCCTTTATTCCCGCCTGATAGACGGGCACGGTGCCAATCGGTACGGTGCTGGCGGCAATGATGGCTCTCCGTATAGCCGAGATATCGCCTCCGGTCGACAGGTCCATCGCCGCATCCGCTCCGCTGTCAATGGCTACCCGGAGTTTCTCCAGCTCAGTACTTTCATCACCGTAATCGGAGGACGTCCCGATATTGGCGTTGACTTTGGTACTCAGTCCTTTGCCGATTCCGCAGGGAGTAAGGCTAGAGTGCCTGGTATTGGCCGCGATTACTATCGTGCCTTCGGCAACTCCTTTACGGATGAACTCGGCATTCACTCCCTCGTACCGTGCAACAGCCTCCATCTGCGGCGTAATAGTTCCTTTTCTGGCTGATTCTAACTGTGTCATAGCATCCTCCCTGAAATAAAAACCCAGGGGCTAGAATTTCCATACCCCTGGTTACAGGTCCTTACTGCTTCCCTACGCTCGTATTACCGAGATCAGGTTCCAAGGGTCGTCCCGAAATCGTCGGGACTCTCAGCTTTGGGCACCCCTAGCGGTTTTATATTTAATTACTTATATCTTAACACCAGATAACAAAAATAGCAATTATTTACAGGAAAGCCGAATGTTCTACCCCCTGGTTTTTACTCCAGAATATCTCCGGTTACGAAATCTATCTCGTTTAGCGGGTACACTATTCCAGAGGCTATGTTGCTGATATGAGAATTGATACGCTTGAAATAGCGGGACAGCATCGCCGTTACCACGGCTTCGTTCGTGGATACCTCTTCCTCAAACAATTCGTTCAGTATACGGTCACAACCGCGTTTTATGGAGGCATAGTTATTAAGAATTTTAGTCGCTAATTTTACGTCAGACTTTTTAAAAGCCTCCCTCAGTACCGGAAAGCTATCAGATATCTGTTTCTGGGTCGGGACAAGCCTGGGAAAGAATTTTATATCCTTTATGGTGCCTCTGTATAAAATACCTGCCTCAAATATATTCTTGGAATAGTCACCTATCCTCTCGGCATCTTTAACCAGGCTCATGAGAACCAGGCAGCCTGAGATGTCATGTCTTGGTCGTATGGTGAGGTGCTCAAACAGCAGTCTGCGTATTTCTTTCTCCTGGTTATTAACCTCTATATCTTTATCATAGAAAGACTGCGGTATGCGCTCTATATTTTCGTCAGTGCTTATCACCCGCCACGCCTCGTTGTAAAGATTTTCGTCCCCGCTTATCATATCAATAAACAATTCCAGCGCTCTTTTTATAAGGGGCGAACCCCGCAGCACATTTATTATTTCACTGGTCATAACAACCTCACCTCCCGTAAATTGTCCTTAAGTTTTACCGTGTAAGGAATATTACCAATACCGGTATTATATAAAATGCACCCACTACGAATATTACCGCCCACTTTTTTTTCTCGGATGCAAATATTCCAAACTTGGTTGCGCAAAACATCGGTATTTTACGCAAAGGTAAAAATATTATTGTACCATAAATATTAAACATAAGGTGACAAAAAGCGACAGTTAAACCCAGAGTACCCACGGTTGCGCCTGTCTCCGGGCTTATTGTAGCCAGGGAAGCCAGTAAGGCAGTAATAGTAGTACCGATATTGGCTCCAAGAGCATAAGGATAAGCACGGTTTAACTCCAGAAAACCCGCCGCAACCATCCCTACTGCCATTGAGATAGTAACAGCACTACTCTGGACTACCGCGGTTAACAGCATTCCAAGCACAAATGCCGTAAAAGTATTTCTGAATAAAAACCTGTCAATAACTCTCTCGGTGGTGTTTATTACCAGAGACCTCATATTTTTAACCAGATATATCAGGGAGAATACAACAACCAAGACAGCCACGATTAATATAATAATTCCAGTAACAATATCGTTGATTCCGAATATATCGGTGAGAAGATGCTGAAAACCGTTTACTACCGGTTCGATAACGATTTTAATCGGGCTAACAAAGGTAACACCGCCTATACCCTTAAAAATATCAGTAAGGAAAAGCGCCGATTTCTGGATAATATGAAAACTTATCTCAAGAGGGAAAAACAGTATAATCGTGAAAATATTAAAGAAATCATGCATGGTGGCAGCGGTGAACGCCCGCCTGAAGTCTTCTTTCCTGGTAATAAAAGTAAATGATACCAGAAGACTCGTAACGGTTGAACCCATATTTGCGCCTATAACCATCGGAATAGCAGACTCTAAAGGTAGTAAGCCGCTACCCACCAAGCCTACTACCAGAGAAGTGGTAGCAGATGAACTCTGGACTAGACTGGTCACCAGGATTCCGGTAAACAAACCGGTAAAAGGATTCGAGTAGACATTTACAAGCTGTTGAGCGAAATTTTCGCCGAATAGTCCGAAAGAAACACTGATGAACTTGATACCGATTAAGAATGTATAGAGTAGAGCTAAAACTGAGAGAATTTTAAATGGAGTGGAAAGTCTTAGCTTATTAAACAACTAGACCTTCTCCATATACGGACTCAGAGCAACGCCCATCTATAATTTATTCTATTACAACAATATCCCTTTTTCAAGCGGATATTTTCCGTTATTATCAATGGAGGCTGGCATCATAATAACTCTTATTCCCGCCCTCCCGCTTTGCCTGGTAAAGCGCTTCATCAGCGGCAGCCACCACCTCATTAGCTTCCGTTCCGTTATCCGGCCAGCTTGCCAGACCGAAACTGGCGGTAACATATACATCATCAATTTTCAGGCTGGACGCAAGGCGTTTCCGGACCCGTTCGCACACCCGGACGGCGGCATCGATTGGCGTATTGGGCAGGAGAATGGCGAATTCATCGCCGCCGTAACGGAAAGCCTGGTCAACACGCCTTATCGTATCCTGGATTATCTTTCCGGTCATAGCGAGCATCTCATCGCCGGCAAGGTGACCATACACGTCATTAACGTTTTTCAGGGTATCAAGGTCAAGAATAATCAGTGAAAAGACTCCACCATAACGGGTATGCCGGTTAATCTCGCTGGTGATGAGCCCGTCCATGGAGCGCCGGTTGAGAAGCCCGGTAAGCTCATCGAAACGTGCCTGTTTCAGGATTCTGTAGTAAAGCTGAGCATTTACAACAGGCATGACAATCTGTGAAGCCACCCGCTGGAGGAGGTCCAGCTGCCTCTCGCCATACGAATCCGGTCGCCGGGCAGCCACAGTCAGACTGCCGACAGGTTCATTCTCCTTTATCAGTAGTGGAATGCAAGCAAGAGAGCGGATTCCTTTCTCCAGATGTTCCGCATCCGTCATAAACATGCTTTCCCTTTTCAGGTCAGGCTGAACCAGCGGCATTTTGGATGCAACTACCCGTTCAGTAGCGCTACCGCTAACCGGCAGCAGTTCTCCCGCCTTCCAGATCGTGCCTACCTCGGAATAAGAACCAAGGACATTGAGACCTTCGCTATCAACTATCGTCAACGCCGCCCAGTCGATATTAATGAGTTCTTTCAACTCCGTTATAAAACCGCCATATACTTCCTGGATATCCAGGTTGGATGTTATTACAGCGATACAACGGTTGAATACGGACAGTTCTTTCTCACGCTCGCTGAGATGCTCCCTGAGATATTCTTTCTCCAGACTCATCGCCACGCTGTCGGCAATCTCACTTAACAGGCTTACATCCTCAGGCGAATATTCACCGGAGTCCTTTTTCTCGAGCACTATCATGCCTACCAGTAAACCACGGCTTAAGAGCGGCACAAAAAGCCCCACCTTATCCAGTGCGACTCCCTTCACGGTCTTTTGCCACATACGATTCAGTTGACTCGAAGCAGCCAGGGTTTTTCCGGTCAGTGGTCTTTTCTCCTGAATCAGGCGCTCAGCAATGGCACTATTCATATCCGGTCCGAGACTATTCAGGGGATTGCTTTTAACAACCGGCTGGCAGTGAATAACGGAGAGGTTCTTACCATCGTTGTCAAGAAATAACAGGCAAACACGCTTACACCTGAAGGCTTTGGAAATCAGCGATACAAGTGCTTCGCCCTGCTTACGAAGACCGAAAATGTTATATATGCTGGCGGTAAGTTCCGATACTTCCTGATTGTTCATCATAATTTTTCCCCGGAATGGTCCTGCTTCCGATACTAACCGGTCCCAAAGAATATACCACCGTTCATCTCCGAACTGCTATTGGAGTATAGCCCCGCCGCCCATAAGCTTCGTTACTTCGTCCTGGTCATTACAGAAAGCAAGGACGCTTTCACGGGTTATTTTGCCCTGGCGATAAAGAGTGACAAGTGCGTTATCCAGCAGTATCATACCCTGCCGGGCACTCGTAAGTATGGCATTCGGTAACTGATGAATCTTGCCGTCTCTGATATTACTCCTTACTGCCGAGCTCGCCAGCATAACCTCAATAGCGGCAACCCTCCCCCGACCGTCGGTCGTTGGTACAAGCGCCTGGCATAAAATGCCGCTTAGAAGGGACGCCAGCCGCGACTGCACCGTAGGACGTTCGTGAGGCGCGAAAAGGTCTATCACCCGCTCAACCGCCTGCGAGGCGCTCGGGGCGTGTCCGGTTGTCAGTATCAGATGCCCGGTCTCGGCTATTGTCAACGCCGCCGAAGCCGTCTCCTGGTCCCTCATCTCACCGACGAGGATAACATCAGGGTCCTGCCGGAGTACGCGACGGAGCGCCTCGGCGAAAGATTTCGTATCACCGCCGAGTTCTCTCTGGGTAAACGTGCATTTATCATTTGTATAGACGAATTCAACAGGGTCTTCTATCGTGACCACCCGGCGGCTCTCCGTCCTGTTCAGGTAATTAATCATCGCACTTAACGTGGTAGATTTACCGCTTCCCGTAGGTCCGCTGATTATAACCATTCCCCGGGGCCTGACAATCAGTTCCTTACACACCTCCGGCAGTCCCAGTTCGTCAATATCAGGGATGGATGATGGCAGCAGACGAGTAACCAGGCTGATTGTGCCACGCTGTCTGGCGGCATTACACCTGATTCGCCCCACGTCAGGGACACTATAGCCGAAATCCAGTTCGAGCTCGCGCTCAAATTCGGCACGCTGTTCTTCGGTAGTAATCTGCCTTAGAACTTCTTCTATAGCATCAGGTGTCATTATCTCCGTTTCAGCAACGGGTTCCATGGAACCGTGTATCCGGAGCAACATAGGACTGTGAGCTACAATATGGATATCTGAAGCGCCTTTCTCTGCCGCCAAACGGACCATGGACAACATATCCATTTTCTCACCCTCCTATTCTAAGTACTACTGAAAAATCCATTCCTCCGCCACCAACCCTGGTGATATTCACAATGGCAATCTCACTGAACTTCCCGCTTGCCTCCAGTTTCTCAAGATACAGCATCAACTTTTCTTCATCCGGCGAGTTGCCTTCCAGGGTTAAGGCACCTTCACCTGAAGTGGCAGTGGTTAATGTTATACTATTCGGGAGATTACCCAGAACAACCTGTACACTACTTACCCAATCGGTTTCTACCAGGACCCTGCCCATCAATGTGAATTCCATACTTCCATCTTCCTGTCCCGCCATATCCGTTACTTCAATATCGCTGAACCTTCCGGTAGCATCCAGGGCTAAAATGTAATTTAGAACTGATTTCTCACTCTGTGCTTTCCCGCTTATAGTTAATATCCCGTTATCATGGTCAACGCCGGTCAGGTCAATACTGCTTGGCTTGCTTTCCATAGTCGCTTCAATATCACGATTGACAGCGACACTCAGCTGCTCAAGATTACCGAGTGCCGCCGTAAAATTCTGCTCAGCGGTTTCCAGGTCTGCAATCTGTGTATCCAGGTCATTTACAGTGCCTCTTAATTCACTGGTCTTTGCCCGGCTCTGTTGAAGAAGCTCATTGGTAGTCACCAGACTGGCTCGTTTTGAATCGATACTGGAAGCTGTGTTCTGCATAACCACATATAAACCGACCAGCACTATTATCGCTGCTACAACACCTAGCATTTTTAATATATTTCCAGAAGATATAGGCTGGGGTTTGTAAGCAGCGGGTAACATATTCAGACTTACAACCGATGACCCATTGGTTTGTCCTGACGCACTCTCCTGAAGAATCATACCAATGTTAGCCATGTACACCGACGGGTCAAAACCCTCCGGACTCTCCAGAGGAGATGGCAGAGGGATAACACTACGTCCAACCTCTTCTGATAGCATACGGCAGAATTCTGATTCATCACCCAGATACCCGGAGGCAAACACCGGTACATCTGCTTCAACAGCGGTATCCGGATTATTCGTATTGTAAAATGTCACCGTCCTGTCCAGCTCATCTCTGATAATCGGCAACTTATCCTGCCAGGACAGCCCTTCTCCGGGGAAAGGCACTGTGCGTATAGGCTGCGGGACACCATTCACCATAACCACGATGTCAAAGTCAACCCCCTGGACATCAACCATTATGGTCGTTTCTTCCTGGGCTATTCTTGCCAGAAGGAGGGGTTTCAGGTCCATAAAGCTGGGCTTCAGTCCTATGTGACTCAAGACATGCATCAGGGGGTCGACAGTCCTGCGGGGTATAGCCGCAAGAAAGACCTGGGTATTTTCCTCTGGAGCCGGGATAGTCTGCCAGGATAAGTAAAGCTCATCCAGAGAAACAGGCAGCAGTCTTTCCGCTTCCCGCTTTACTGCTTCATCCAGTATCTCTTTTGGTAGCTTGGGCAGGAGTATGGGCCTGGTCAGACAGCGGATACCGCTTATACCAACAACTACTTTCCTTGCCTTGATAGCCTGAACATCCAGTAGCTGCTTGATTTTCTCAGCCACCGTCTCTTCTTCGAGTATCACGTTGTTTTCAATCAGACCTGGCTCGAGCTGTAATTCAGCCCATTCTTTTATCTGCTTGCCATCAGTCATTATGGTCCGGATGGCTGTATCAGAAATATAGATTGTAACTGTCTGTTTAGCCATAATCAGTCACCCTGATAGGTGTATATTAGCAGCAGGATATCAGCCGAAGACTCTTCTTCGCTGCCCGGCTCCGGTATACTCATTACTATTGATTTGATAAAGCCAGTGGGAATGTAGCTATTCAGAGTAGTGATAAACCGAACCAGGTCACGAATATCTCCCTCCACTGCTAAAGTAAGCGATAATACGGAGCAGTTCACATTCTGTAGAGTATCAATCCAGGCACTGGGGGAAGATAATGCTGTAATTTCTACATTGCTGGACTTTGCGATATCAAAGACGATACTGCTTGCCCTGACATTCCCTATCTGCTGAGACATCAGGGCTTTAACTGCCTCATATTGTTGTGTAGTTTGAGCCAGTTTATCCTCAAGTTCTGAACGTTGAGAAGACACCCTCTCCGGGCTTGCTCGTGACAGACTTCCCTGAGCTACGGCAAGTTCTTCTTTAACCTTGGACTCTTCATCCAACCGCTGAAATGTAATCATGCCGATACTGGCTGCAGCTATTATGTATACCCCTACAGCGATATAGATAATTACTTTCTTACTTATCTTCAATAATTACTCCCGTTAAAAATAGCTCTCCCGTTACCAGCTACGACATCATAGCACAACAGACCTGTTGTTAATGACTAAAAACCCTGTCCATACATAGCGGTCATGGCAGACATTAACGTCATAGCGATAAGACCCACCATCCCGCCGATAACCAACGTCATTGTCGGTTGAATAAGACTGATAACCGAGTGCATCTTGTCTGAGGATTCAGTCTCGTAGCTGTTAGCCACCGCTATCAGGGTAGAATCAAGACTACCGGTCTCTTCACCAACCTTGACCATCTGCACCATCATTGGCAGGAAAAGCGGATTCTTAAACATGGGACCGGATAATCCTTCTCCTTTGACCATATCTGCACGGACTTCGTCGAGAGCTTCAGCTATTACCTTGTTGCCGCAGCTTTTTACCGACAGCGACATTATCTCCGTCAAAGGCAGCCCGGAATGATAAAGGAGAGACAGACTGCGGCAGAAACGAGCCAGTTCATTGAGATGCCTCACCCTACCGACGAGAGGTAGCTTGAGGAGCATTTTATCCCAGAGATACCTGCCTTTAGGAGTCTTTATATAGTACATTGTTATACCCACGATAGCAATTACAGCCAGAAAAATATAAAGCCCGTATTCTCTCATCTTTTCACCTAAAATGATCAGCATTTTAGCTATCGGGGGTAATTCGGCACCTAAAGCGACATATAAATCTGTAAAAGACGGCAGTATAAACATAATCAGTAGTAATACTACTCCAATAGCTATCACACTGGTAATAGCAGGCATCATAAGAGCACCTTTTACAGATTTGGCAGTAGCAATTTCCTTCTCCATGTAGTCTGCTACCTGCCTTAATATAGTCTCAAGGTCACCGCTCTGTTCACCTACGCTTATCAAGCGGCAATAGACCGAGGGGAAAATTTTCGGATGCTTTTCCAGACCTTCCGAGAGCTGATTACCACCCCGAACGTCGGTGGCTATCTCTGCCAGGACTTTCTTCAAGGCACGGTTTGTTACCTGGTATTGAAGCAGGTCAAGAGAAGCCGCAATGTCCGTGCCGGACTCGAGAAGCATCGCCATTTGCCGGTAGAGGAGTATTATCTCAGCCGGCTGGACCTGGGTGAACTGTGATAATAATGTTTCAGAGCTTAAAAATGGCGTATACGGCTTGAGACTGATCGCCTTGAACCCGGCGTAATCGAGAAGCTCGGTAGCCGCTTCGTCATTATCGGCAGTTAACTTCCCTTTTACCACCTCACCTTTTGCATTATATGCTACGTATTGATAAACCATTCAGCCCCCGTTTTCACATTTAAACCTCTGTAACCAGTGTGCTACTAGTCAACAGAATAGGCATTGCGCAGTACCTCGGCAGGAGTGGTAATATTCTCTTTGACTTTGAGCATGCCGTCTTTTATCAGGGGCAGCATCCCCTCTTCAATCGCCTTCTCGCGTATCTGGTTGGCATTGGCACCTTCAAGCAGCATGGTACGGATTACGTCGCTAACCTTCATAATCTCAAAAAACCCGATTCTCCCCTGATAACCGGTATCAGTACAAGTTTTACAGCCTTTCCCGCAAAGGAATTCGGCCCTTTCCTCACCGGTCTCCTTGGTGTATGCTACCTGCTCAATCACAGGGACCTCAACCATCTCGGCACAACCGGGGCATACCCGCCGTCCCATTCTCTGCGCAACGACACCGATAAGTGCCGAGGCTATCAGGAACGGCTCAATCCCCAGGTCGAGAAGACGGGATATTACACCCACGGCATCATTGGCATGGATGGAGGATAATACCAGGTGACCGGTAAGAGCCGACTGTACAGCGATATTTGCCGTCTCGGCATCACGTATCTCACCGACCAGTATTACATCGGGGTCGAGACGCAGTATCGACCTTAACCCGCTGGCAAAAGTGAGACCTGCCCGGGGGTTTACCTGAATCTGGTTTATGCTCTTAAACCGGTACTCAACCGGGTCTTCAATAGTGAGTATGTTCCTTCCACTTCGGTCGATACTATTAAGCGCGGCATAGAGTGTGGTGGTCTTACCGGCGCCGGTAGGTCCGGTAACGAGGAGCATGCCGTAAGGCACCCTGAGTATTTCTTCAAACCTTTCCAGGCTCTGCGGGAGAAAACCCAGTTGCGGTAGCTCCATAACGGCTTTTGACTTATCGAGGAGCCGTAATGCCGCCATCTCCCCGTGAACATTGGGTATGGTGCCGACACGGATATCTATTGCCGGGCGGTCCTTCGGTTTAACCGAAAGCTGACCGTCCTGAGGGCGGTGATGGTCGGCAATATTCATCTTGGCGAGGATTTTGATCCGGGAGATAAGCGGAACGGCAGTTTGCAGAGGGAGAGTATGCTTCTCATGGAGAGTGCCATCGATACGGTAGCGTATTCGCAGGCTATCTTCCTCGGGCTGGATATGGATATCGGAAGCCCGGGCTTTTATTCCCTCATCAATAATCAGGGTAAGTGCTTTAGCAATAGGCGCATCCGCTGCTGTATCAGGTGCAATCTCTTCAATCATCGTCTCGGTACCTGCCGATGAGAGAATAGACAGGGACTTTTCAATTTCTCCGTAGGCCGTCTGATAATGGAAATCAATAGCCGCCAGTATGTCATCAGGAGTGGCTGCCACTGTCTCAACACGCATCTGGGTGCGGCTTTCCACTGCCTCCAGGGCAAATATATCGGATGTATTCGCCATGGCGATTTTCAGGGTATTACCGTTTGCCTCAAGAGGGATAACATTGTAGGTTCTGGCTATCGTCTCCGGAATCAGCTGGAGCATTTCAGGTGCGATTGCGTCCCGTCGCAATACCAGTTTCTGTGTTTTAGGAGGAGTATCTGTCATCCTGTGCTTCTACCTCCATCTGCCATAAAAAGTATATTCATGAACGTAGCTTTAACTCTTGCCAGAATGTTAGCTTCTGACTCTGTATTTGTCAAGTCACTCAACCCGTCCCTCATCCCTCAGTAATGTTATGTACTGACAGTAATCAGTCACCGAACAGGTTTGAAAGGTCTGTATCCGAATCCGAAGAATCTGGTTCTAAAGACATGAATTTCCAGAAGTTAAGCTCCTTTGCTATCTCATCTTCAACAGAAAGAAAGGCTTCTGCCACATCCGGGTCAAAATGGCTTCCGCTATCTTCTTTGATAATATCCAGCGCTTTTTCCAGTGGAAACGGTTTTTTATAGGGTCTTTCTGACGTCAGGGCGTCAAAGACATCAGCCAGAGAAACGATGCGACCGGCCAGGGGGATATCGGTACCCTTCAGTCCCTGCGGATATCCGCTGCCATTCCATTTCTCGTGATGGCTCAGTGCGATGTCCTGGGCTAATATAATAAAGTCAGTATCGGCATCTTTCAGAATCTCGGAACCAATGGTGGTATGCTGCCTCATTATCTCCCACTCTTTGTCGGTTAACTTACCCGGTTTCTGCAAAACGTTATCAGGGATGCCTATCTTGCCTATATCGTGCATGGGAGCCGCCCAGAGAATATTCTCAACAAACTCATCATCAAGTCCCATAGCGCGGGCAATAGCGCTGGAGTAATGACTCATGCGCTCGACATGAGCGCCGGTATCTTCATCTTTATACTCAGCCGCGCGAGAAAGCCGGTAAACGGTATCGAGTGAAGCTATCTTTATCTTCTCGAAAGCCCGGGTCAGTTCCTGAGTCCTTCTGGCAACTTCAGCTTCTATATCATTCTGGTAAACCAATAACTGCCTGTTATAGGCATTGACCTTAAGGAGTGAATTCAGTCTTACCTGCATTTCCACCTGGTCAACGGGGCTGGTCAAGAATTCATCCACTCCCGCTTCCAGCGCCTTCAACCGGTTTTCAACGTCACCGGCGGAGGTAATCATTACAATCGGCGTGGTTGCAGCAACGGTATCCTCTTTTAGACGCCCGATTACCTCAAACACATCCAGACCGGGCATCATAATATCCAGCAGTACCACATTTGGCTGCGCGTCTTCTACTCTCTGTAACGCTTCGTCTCCACTCTCAGCCGGTATTACTTGATATTCCATAGAGTGCAGCATGGTTTCTATCAGGGATTTATTCGAAGCGCCACATACCACCAGTATTTTTGCTTTATCTTCCAAGATTCGTCTTTCCTCAACCTGCCGGCACGAAAGTGAGAAGCAGGTTATCATCCTCGAAGCGACTTTCTTCAAGCTTCATTTCCATTCCGGTCAACTCGGAGGTCAGTCCCTGGAGTTCCCCGGTTAAAAATGATGTCATTTCCATAGCCTTGACGGCACCGGCAGACACGGCGCATTCTTTAATGTTCAACTCCAGTCGCGACTTATCCCCTTTCATTTCAACAGTAAATACACCGAGCTGGAAATAGTAATCACCCATGTTCTGTAATCCTTCGTGTCCGTAGAAAGCAGCTAATACCGGGGCCAGTCTGTGACCGAGCTGAGAGCCCACTTCATAACTACTTAAAGCGGCGTTCTCCGTGTCGGAAAGCAGCGTGTTCGCCATCGCCAGCTGGAGATAGCTGACATCCACCATGTTGCCAAGGGCACGCACCGGGATATTGTTCAGACTTTTTTCGAGACGTACCGCCAGGTCGGCACTGATAACCGGGGGAGATATATAGGTCTCGTACCCGGTTCGCATAAATTCTTCCGTCTTATCACCGATGGTGAAATCACAGGAATCACCACCACTGGCATGACAGTTCGTCTCAAAACTGTCCAAATCCCGGTTTATCAGACTCGAAAGAATACCGGAAAGCGTACCGGCATGATAGTAGCAGATTCCGTATTCAAAATCGGTTATACCGGCACATTCGGCACATTCGCCGAAGGAAATATTGATTCTGAGCGGTTCGACATCAAGCTCGGTAATTTTCAGGCTTCCCTCTTTTGCCTGACTCATTATCGAGGCAAATATCCTGGTTACTATCTTCTCCAGAGTGGAAAACGCCCTTGCTTTTGGCCAGTATTCAAATTTCCAGAAATAGTCTGACGGCATACCGAGCTTGTTAACGATAGTGCCGGCATTCCTCCTTGCCGACTCCTGGGCAGATGAATACAGCAGACGGGGTATATCAGGATTAGACTCTACCAGAGACAGCAATCTCGACTGCGGGATATAAAGGTCGACCTCGTCCCCTATCTCGACTCGCGAGATATCCCGCTTTTTCAGTACACTTGCCAGCATCGACGCCCATGCCTGGTCAATAACACTGTTTATCATCAATCACCTACCAGCCTCAGTTCACCCGACATTATCTTGTCAATGGTGTTGTACCCCCATTCGTCCTGCTTGCGATGGGCATAAAGCCCCACAGCGATTATCAGGTACCCGTATATGAAAATCATTTCCGGAATAGTGGTGTACAGGAGAGACCCTTCGGATAGTAACCCCGGGAACAGCGTGGTAATAAACTGAAAAAGGTAATCAAACAGCGTAGCCCAGACAATACCAAATATAATTATCGTAAAGGTAAGGCTCTGCTTCTGCTGCGATTTCAGATACTGTATATAAAGCCAGAGGACCGGAGCCAGTACTATTATCAGGGCGGCGTCCAGTATGCGCATTGTCAGAGTAAAGAGCTCAGACAGTTCAAGGCTGTTCATGTTTTTAGCCAGGTCCATTACGGGATATATCGCCAGGAGGAGAGAAACAATAACAGTGAGAATGAGGATAATCCATCCGTTCCTGTTGAGCTTGGTAACGTCTATCACTCTGAGAAGATTGATGCAAAAGAATAGCAGCATGGCGTAGTTAATAAACTGTATACCCTGGACGATACGGAGTATCTCGGTATAGCCCAGATGGGATTGAAGGAAAGGGAGTAGAACTGGATAAAACGCCAGAAACAGGATAATAGCCAGTGCGTAAATCAGCAGGAATGCTGAAAGGAAAACAAAAGCCGCTTTAAGCTGTTTGCGATAGATGAACGATACCCATATTGCCAGGAAAGAACCAACGAGCAGTGAAAGAGGTTCTATAACGTCGACGTACACGGACATAACCCTCTCAGGAAGAACCAGTACCACCAGCGCCGGTATCGCTATTACCGGTAACGCAATCTTTAGAAACCGAACGTACGTCATAACCAGAACCTTAGCTTTGAACTATTTTAACATAAAATCAGAGATTAGTATCTTAGCCAAAAGGCGAATGCTGGCTGACCAAACGTATATAATACCGATGTTAAGCATCTATTGACCGGTCAATCGCCTGTTTTCAGTATAATAGGTTATAATTGGATACACTGAAGGAATACCATGGACAAGCTTAAGTCAGGGGTTGCAGGACTCGGATTGTCTCTCAATCCGGAGCAGGTAGAGCAGTTCGACATCTACTGCACGGATTTACTGGACTGGAACAGGCAAATAAACCTGACCGCTATTACCGATTATGAAGAGGTGCAGGTAAAACACTTCCTCGACTCTCTTTCCGTGATACCGGTACTCAATCAGATTAAAGGTAACAATGAACTGAGAGTTATTGATGTCGGCACCGGCGCCGGTATGCCCGGACTACCCTTAAAGTTCGTCTTCCCGGAGATAAAACTCGTCCTGCTCGAAGCCACGCTAAAAAAAGTGTCGTTTCTTCAGCATATCAAGGAAAGGCTGGGGCTGGTTGACACTGAGATCGTAGTGGGACGGGCTGAGGAAATTGCTCATTTTAGAGAGTTCCGTGAAGTGTTCGACGTGGTACTCTCCCGCGCCGTTGCCCCTCTGGCAACACTCACCGAGCTGACGGTTCCTTTCTGCACCACCGGTGGCATTACCATAGCTTATAAAAAAGGCGAGATAGAAGAAGAGATCAACCGGGCTGATAAAGCTATCAGCACTCTGGGCGGAAAGTTACTGGAGGTATGGAAGGTTGAGCTTGGAGACCTCTCCGACGAACGATACCTGATAGTCATCGACAAGGTATCCCCGACTCCGGATAAGTACCCCCGCCGTCCTGGCATTCCAGCCAAAAGACCTATCCAGTGAAGTATTGTTATGTAAAAAAAGAGGGGCTGATGCCCTCTTTTTCCATATCAGAAAAGACATTTTGACTGTTTCCAGCCTCATTATTTCCTTACTTCTATGGCGAAAATTTCACGTATGATGTTATGATGTCTTGACAGAATAACATATTGATGTTTTAATAGCTATTGTAGTCGTAATTTGGTGATTGTTATGGAATCTAAGCTTTCAAGAAAAAAGAGAAGAACTACCATATATTTGCCGGAAGATTTGCATGCTGAGATAAGAATTGAAGCCGTTCGCAAACGTATTTCAATGACGCAGCTCATAATGCAGGCTATTCAGCATTATTTACCAGATAGTGGTAGAAAAACAGAATACCAGAAATAAAAAGGTTTCATCTCGCTTGTGTGAAAAACACTGCATAACACCAAAAAGGAAAATATAAATCAGGTTAGAGATAAACCGGAAGAGTAGACACGAACTGTGGATACTCGAATACCGTTTCACTAGCTGAGATTACCTTTGGGAGGTAGTCATATGCCGAAAGCAATTGAGCTTCTAAGAAGTGGCAGAATAGAAGAGCTGTGGGAAATGTGCTGTGGTTTTGTTGACCTCAGCACAGACGAATTTATGAATATCCAGAACCGCTTGCTCCTGGAGCAGATACAGCTACTGAAAGGGTGTGAACTCGGTCAGAATATCATGAAGGGAGCCAATCCCAACACGGTAGATGAATTCCGGGAACAGGTACCGATGACTACATATGCCGACTATTGCCCCGACCTGCTGGAACAGCGTGAGGAAGTCCTGCCGGCAAAACCAATTTTCTGGGTGCAGACTTCAGGCAGGTCGGGAGAATACCCCCATAAATGGGTGCCTATCAGCCGCAGATTCTGGGAAGAGGCGGGTAAGAATTTCGGTGCCATCGCGATTTTCTCCTCCTGCAAGAAAGAGGGTGATATCCGCGTAGAAATCGGAGATAAATTACTTCATGCCGTAGCCCAAACACCCTTCCTCACAGGAACGATAGCCTATAGCCTTCAAGAAGAAATGGGATTTGATTTCTTACCGTCCCTCGACGAATCGGAAGAGATGTCCTTTGAAGAGAGAGTCGAGAAAGGTTTCAAACTTGCCCTGTCCGAAGGTATGGCAGGATTTTACGGTTTAGCCGGCGTTCTGGTTGCCATCGGTGAGAAATTCAAGAACGGTTCGGGAACCATCAAGTTATCCCAACTGCTGTCACAGCCGCGAATGCTGGTCCGTCTGGCAAAGGGGAAGGCTAAAAGCAAGCTTGCCGGACGTCCTATGTTACCTAAAGATTTATGGTCGCTGAAGATGATAGCATCCATGGGAACGGACAGCACAATTTACAGAGATAGAATCAAAGATTTATGGGGCAGGGTTCCCCTGGAGGTCTACGGTAACAGCGAAACAGCGGTTACTGCAACACAGACATGGGACTATGACGGCATGGTCTTTTTCCCCAATCTCAACTTCCTCGAGTTTGTTCCTGAAAAGGAACACGTTATGTGGCAACTAGACCACAGTTACCAACCGAAGACAGTTTTGCTGGACGAGGTAAAGTCCGGCGAGAACTACGAACTGGTAATTACCAATTTCCATGGGGGGGCTATGACCCGATATAGAGTGGGCGATATGGTAAGGATAACAGGGCTGCAAAATGAAAAACTGAGTATCACCCTCCCACAGATGACTTTCGAGAGACGGGCCGATGACCTTATTGACCTGGGCTTCATGAGATTAACAGAAAAGGTAATCTGGCAGGCGATTGAAAACACCGATATACCCTATAAGGACTGGACAGCTCACAAAGAAATAGGAGAAGCAGCCAAGCTTCACCTATATCTTGAACTTGATGATGGTTATAGTTCCAGCGAAGAAAATGTAGCTGCGATAATATACCAGCAGATTAAAGCACTGGATGACGGTCTGTATATCTATAAAGACCTGGACTCACTGGAGAAGTTGATAGACTTTAAGCCGATAGAGGTCACTCTACTGCCCGCAGGAGCATTTGCCAACTATAAGAATCAGCAGATAGCTGAGGGTAGTGAGTTAGCTCAGATGAAACCACCTCATATCAACCCCTCAGACAGAGCCCTTTCCCTGCTGGGAGTCAGTACGAAAACTGCCCGGGATATGGAAGTTTAGGTTTGTAACAAAGCTATTAGTTAACGCTGGTGTTATACACGAATTATATACCGGAGAAATTAGTATAGGTATAATTTATGACCAGGCTTAGAGAACTAATAGAAAAAGGTAACCAGGAAGAGCTGTGGCAAATATGCTGCGGCTTTATCGACCTCAACATGGACGAATTTATGAGTATCCAGAAACGACTACTCATGGAACAGATTGGTTTTATGGCAAAGAGTAAACTCGGGAAGAAGATAATGCGCGGAGCGTTACCCACCTCAGTCGAAGAATTCAGAACCCAGGTACCATTTACCACTTACGAGGACTATTGCCCCGAACTCCTGGAACAACAGGAGGATACGCTTCCGGCAAAAGCAGTACGATGGGCACACACTTCCGGTAAATCCGGCAAATACCGCTTTAAGTGGGTACCAATCACTGAGGGGGCATGGGAAGAGATGGCAAATCTCATGTACGCGGCGAGTATATTTGCTACCTGCCGTAAAAAAGGTGAAATCCGTCCCCTACCAAAGAAGTTCCTCTATGCCACAGCTAACGCGCCTTATACTACCGGCGTGCTCGCTTATGAACTGGAAGAGGAATTCGGCTATCAGTTCTTCCCGCCACTGGACGAAACAGAAGAAACCACGTTTCTGGAAAGACTGGATAAAGGCGTCTGGATGGCTCTTTCCGAAGGGATAGACGGTATATACGGGATGACCAATGTACTGGTAGGTATCGGTGAACGTATTAAAAGCGGTGGCGGCAGCATGAAAATCAGCGCTCTCTTGTCAAAACCGAAAGCACTGTTACGTATACTGAAAGCAGTTACTAAAAGTAAATTGGCCGGACGTCCCATGCTGCCCAGAGACCTCTGGTCAATCAAAGGAATGGCATGCGGAGGTACGGACAGTCAGATTTTCAGACACAAAATCAAGGATATGTGGGGAGTTCATCCCCTTGATATTTATGCCAGCACTGAATCCCTGATTCTTGCCATGCAGACATGGGATTTCGAAGGGATGACATTTACTCCGAGAATGGATTTTGTAGAACTCATCCCTGAATCAGAATACCTAAAGTGGGAACAGGATAATACCTACGCAATGAAGGCGGTGCTGTTGGATGAAGCCCGGGCAGGCGAAATTTATGAACTGGTAATTACCAATTTTCACGGCGGTGCTCTAGCCAGATACAGGACCGGCGATATGATTAAGATAGAGTCGATAAGAAATGAGAAACTGGATATAGATATCCCCCAGATGACCTTTCACAGGCGAGCCGATGACCTTATCGACCTTGGAACCATTTTCCGTTTTACCGAGACTGTAATCTGGAGGGCGATCGAGAATTCAGGCATACCCTACGTGGACTGGACAGCTCGCAAAGAAATATTCGAAGGGAATCCGGTATTGCGTCTTTACCTGGAACTAAAAGGTGATTACACAGCCGAGGAAACGCAACTGGAAGCAGAACTCTACGAGCAAATCAAAAAGCTAAATGACGGGTTTATTTACGATTTCGATGACCTTGCCAGCATGGAAAAACTAATGGCTCTCCAACCGATAAAAATCGCGTATCTACCAAACGGAGCTTTCCAGAAGTATTCCATAACCAGGCAGAATGAAGGAGCAGACCTTGCCCAGCTAAAACCACCCCATATAAATCCTTCAGACGAAGTGCTTTCTCTACTGGGGGCAGGAAAAGACACTATAGCTGAAACGGAGGTTACTTTTAGTAACAAAGCCATAATTGATAGGTAATATAAAAACAGGCGCCTGAGAATTGAGCAAAGTCAGTTAATCAAGAAGAGACTTCTTTCTTGCTGAAAGTCTGGTAATACCTTTGAGGGTGATAGACCCTTTAAATTTCCTGATAGCAGTATAGTTATCCTCAGTAAATTAGAGAACTGTACGCATAATCCAGATTCGCGTATTTAGCGTGCATGAGGTTATAATGACGATTCATTCAATAATACCTTTACTGGCGGCATTCATATATATAATACTATTACTCGTCTTAATAATTAATCGCCCGTGGCAGCGACAGCATAAGTTATTCCTCCTGTACCTGGCAGCAGCTACAGTATGGGGTTTAAGCGAATTCCTCCTCCTCAGCAACTACTTTACTGAGTACAGACTCATTTCGTTTAGAGTGGTTATCTGTTCTTCCATATGGTGGGTGGTACAACTATATATTTTTGCCAGGGCTTTCCTTAACCTGAAGAGTGGGTTCGGTATATGGTTTGGCTATGCCTCACTTGCTCTACTCTGTATGTTAGCCATTCTGGATTACGCTCCACCGAATATAATTGTCGAAGGTGGTAAATTCATCGGTCCCGTTTACGGATGGTGGTTTATTATATATGTCGCTCCACTGGTTATCCTGGCCGGATTGGGTGGATATTCCCTTTGGAATAGATTTAGAGTTTTGACCAGCCCCGAAGAACGAAATAAAATTTCCTATCTTATTGTAGCTGTAAGTTTATTAGTCGTCTTCGGGTTTATCGGTGTTACTCCTATCGCTCTGGCTGGGGGATTTCCTTTAAGCCACATTGGTGGTCTGATTTCCGCCTGTGTTTTAGCCTACGCTATACTAAAACATGAGCTGGTCAGTATTAATTATGTTCTTCGCCGTGGTCTGGGGGTAATATTTGTAATTGCTGTAGGTATCGGCATCTACGGACTGATACTTTACCTTCTTCACTGGATACTTGACTTTGAACTCACATTTAAAACACTGACTCTGGCTACGTTATCAGGTACTGCCGTAGCTGTGCTTGTTTACTGGCTACGTCCCACCTTCTTTTCTATGATAGATCAGTTCTTCTATAGAGAGACCTATTCTTACCGCCGAATGATACAGAGCTTCGACAGAGAAATGGGCAACATCATCAGCCTGGATGAACTGGCTGGTCGTATGTTATCCATAATAGCAGGAGCTTTGCGAACTTCTCAGGCAAAACTACTATTTCAAAATGTCGATAGTGGTGATTTCACCGTCCAGTATACCTATCCAAAAACAAAAGACCAGTCAAATAATGAACCGAGACTCGTGTCCGATAACCCCATTATCTCCTGGCTTGAGAAAGAGACCAGCCCTCTGAACCTGGCACAGATTGGTAGCATCGCTCAATTCGAGGGACTGTGGCAGACAGAAAGAGACTTACTGGCTAATTCCGGTCTGGAACTACTATGTCCCATTAAGAGCCGGGGAAAACTAATTGGTATTCTGGCACTGGGTAAAAAGCTATCAAATAACCGGTACTCCCATGATGATATAGAGATGATAGTAAGTATGGCAGGTAAAGCCGGTATTATCATCGAGAACGCCAGGATGTTTAATATTCTCAGACAACAGCAGTACCAGGTGCAGCAGCTATTATCCGAGGCAATTCATGCCCAGGAGAGCGAACGACAGAGGATTTCCATTGACCTTCATGACAGCGTCGCCCAGTGGCTGGCCGGTGCTTCATATCAAACTCAGACAGTTGAGGCACTTCTTTCGGGTGAGGACAGTAAAGAAATCAAGGACGAATTAGCTAACGTAGAGAATACGATTGAGAAAAGCCTGAAGGAATTAAGGAGGGTAGTAGTTGACCTTCGCCCGCCTGCCCTGGATGAGCTCGGTCTTAATCACGCCCTGCAGCAAAGTCTCGCCGATTTATCGTCCGATGGAGTAACCTGTAATTTCAGCCAGGTCGGGACACAGACCCGACTTCAACCTGGTGTAGAAATTACCGTCTACCGGGCGGTCCAGGAAGCTCTTACCAACATCCGAAAGCATGCCGAAGCTTCAAAAATAAACCTTAACCTTCAATATGAAGAAGATAAACTGCTGGTTAAGGTCAGCGATAATGGCAAAGGATTTGACCTCGCCCACACTATGGACAATGCCATATCCGTGGGGAATGTGGGTTTACTTGGTATGAAACAGAGAGTAGAGATGCTGGGCGGGAAGATTGATATTAGGACTAAAACAGGCGGCGGGACGATAATTACCATGAATTTTCCCATTCAACCTCAGGTGGAGGAAAGATAATGGATATAATCCGGATACTCCTGGTTGATGACCATGGAGTTGTGCGCGACGGACTGGGACGGATGCTGGAGCTGGAAGAAGACATGGAAATAGTGGGTAAGGCGTCCAACGCTGAAGAGACACTGAGCAAAGTTGAGTCAATCTCGCCTGATATCATCCTCATGGACATTAAGATGCCCGGGATAGACGGGATTGAACTTACCAGACAGGTAAAAGAAAGACTCCCTTCGTGTAACGTTATTATATTCACCTTACACGGTGATTACCTGACTCAGGCTGTCGATGCCGGGGCGTCAGGCTATCTCCTTAAAGATATCAGGCGCGGGGAACTCACCAGGGCAATCAGGCAGGTTTACCGCGGGCAAGTAGTTATCAGCGAAAGCATCAAACCCATGTCGTAAAGTAAGTTGATTCTCGTTTTATCTGTTTCCTGACCGGAGACACCGGATTTCAGTACCAGTTACCACTATGAATATCTACCGTACTCTTTGGTGAATTCAATCATCGCCTTGAGGTTTTCCGGATTAACGTGATCAGTTGAGCTTCTAGTCGACAATATATAACCGCCGTCTCTGCCGACTATATCAATAAGTTTTTTACAGCGGTCCTTTATTTCCTGGACTGTCCCCGTTTGCAGTAACGAGGATGGTACGTTTCCTTCAATACAGACATGGTCTTTAAGAATCTCTTTTGCCCTGAAGATATAAGTTATTGAAACAATTATGTACTAGTGATAAACTTAGCACAACCGGTATAAAGGAGAACGAAAAGATGGCTGAACAAAAATACGAGAAATATATCATAAGAGACGTGATTAAAGAAAACAAATGGGGAGGCGAGGGAATCGGACTGGGCGGGGTACCGGACGGCATCGTACCTCCGGTGGCTAAAATGAACCTGGGAATAACCGTGGTGAGAACACCTTATATGTTCCACGAGCCTACCCATAAACATATATTCACGGAATTCTTCTTCTTCCTCGGGTCGAATCCGATGGATATGAACGAATTCGATGCCGATGTGGAATATACGTTCGGGGCGGAAAAGGAAAAGCACGTAATTTCGAGTCCTACCATTGTTGTCGCCGCTCCGGGAGTATACCATTGTCCCCTGAACTATGCCAGAGTCGGCAAGCCGTTCTACTGCCTAGAAGCTTTTATGACCTCCGAATACGGAGGAATAGACCTGGGAGAAGACCTGGCGGAAATTCGAGTCGAAGAACCGGACTACAACAGATACTTTACTAAAGGCATTATCAGGTCCAATAAATGGGGAGGGGAAGGAACAGGGCTGGGTCAGGTCCCGGAGCATATTATTCCGGCAGGAACCAGGATAAACCTGGGAATAACGGTGGTAAGAAAACCGTATATGTTCCATGAACCAACCCACAAACACAATTTCACTGAGTTCTTCTTTTTCTTCGGTTCTAACCCGATGGATATGAAAGAGTTTGACGCCGATGTAGAGTTCTATCTCGGAAAAGAACGTGAAAAACACGTTATTTCCAGTCCGGCAATCGTTGTAATCCCGCCGGGTGTATATCACTGTCCGTTGAACTATGCGAGAGTCGGCAAGCCGTTCTACTGCATAGAAGCTTTTATGACCTCAAAATATTCGGGCACCGACCTTGAGCCACAACCGCTATAGTCGACATATTTGCGGATATAATTTACCCTTTGACCGGACCACTCTTGCAGCCAAACGATATTTACGCTTGTTATATATTTGTGTAGGGATATATATTTTATTTCTATATTGACATATTGTCCTGAATATATTACACTCTTGGCTCGAACATGTTTATATAACTGAAGATATATAATAAAATATACGTTAATTTATGAATTAACTGATAGATGGAGCGTTGTGAGTAATAGACCAGAGGTCAAGCCCGGTCTGGGTACCAGGCTACTAAAGAACTATTTTAACCTTATCTATAATTCTGTATATGACTTCACCACCGCTCAACTCGCCCCTTATGAAAAGCTACAGAATAACTGTATCGACAAGCTATCATTCGGTAATGGTGAAAACATGCTGTGTGTGGGTGTTGGAACAGGAAATGAAATTACACGGATTTTTAGTAAGAACGGCGACACTAATATCGTGGGCATAGACTACTCGCCTAAAGCCTTACGGAAGGCTCGTGAAAAGGCAACAGCACAAGGTAAAGAAATCCAGGTCTTCACCATGGACGCCAGAAATCTGGAGTTTGAACCGGCGAGCTTCGATAAGGTTCTGTGCATCCATGTCATGGATTTTATAGATACCGGTGAAGCAGTTACCAGAGAAATTTTTCGTGTGCTAAAGGATGGAGGGCAGTTCGTCATCACCTATCCCTTAGGTAGAGAAAGCATAAGACTCGGATACAATTTGTTTAGGTGCACTGTACTTGATAAGGGTATTTCTGGTAGAAAACGTATTGCAGCTTTCCTTAAATTTATAACACGGATGCTGGTGGGTGTTGCCTACCTCCCCCTTCTCTTCCGGCGGAAATGTAAGTCCTATAGACACAGTGAACTCGAGGCGATGCTGAGCCGGCTGGCAAATACCGATTTCCATATAGAAGCGGATAACGACTACCTGGATTTTGTGGTTTACGGGAGAAAGCTATCCTAAGGAGGATAAACAAATGCTGTCTGAGGATACATATTTCCATACCTTGACTGACGCTGAAATCTGGCAGAGGTACTGCGGTTTCTTTGACCTGTCCGTTGACGAGTTTATGGAGATACAGAAGGAACTCCTGATGGAAGAGATAAATCTGGTAAGCGATAGCTTTTTAGGTAAAAAGATTATGGGAAACCGCAAACCCAAGAGTGTTGACGAATTCCGCAGTACTGTCCCGCTAACCACCTATGATGATTACGAACCTTATTTAGGTGAGCAGAACGA
>CAZBAN010000011.1:25075-40677 GCA_964489895.1 uncultured Dehalococcoidales bacterium | reverse complement strand
CCCCTCTCACACAAGAGGAATTTCGAAGGGTAATCAGGGAACTGTGTGAGAGGGGGAATAAGGGGGTGAGTACCTCACTAGGCTACAACCATATATTAACATAACCTTTCGGGTGAAAGTGCAACACAACTTGGTTATAGTCCTTGGTAGGTGATATAGTATTCTCAGGATAAGGAGCAGGAGATGAAGATCAGCGAGCACGTGAAATGCGAGGGGCTTTCCTGTCCTATCTCCAGGCAGGACCCAGCTTCTTCATCGAAAAAAGTAAGCGAAAAATGATTGCAGAGGATATCGCCGCCGCATTAAGTCTGGTCAGGTAAAAAATGAAATACTGCGTTGTTATTATGGACGGTGCTTCCGGTCTACCTCTGCCCGAGCGCGGCGGCAGGACCTGCCTCGAGCTGGCGGATACCCAGAACCTGGACGCTATGGCGCGGGCGGGCACTCTGGGGATGGCGCGCACTATCCCTCCGGGAATGGAGCCTTCAAGCGCCAACGGCTGTTTATCGGTACTCGGCTATGACCCGGTGAAATATCCGGTGGGCAGGGCGGCAATAGAAGCAAAAAGCCTGGGGATACCGGTGGGCGAGGGGGACGTCCTCTTCCGCTGTAATCTGGTCACGATTAAAGACGGCAGGATGCACGACTACAGCGCCGGACACATCGGCAACGAAGAGGCGCGACAGCTCATCGAAGCCGTGAACGAAGCCCTGGGCAGTGATACGGTGCGGTTTTTCCCCGGTCTGAATTACCGGCATATACTGAAGGTATCGGGCAGAGAAGAAACCCTGCGGGCTGTGTGCACCCCGCCGCATGATATTCCCGGCAAACCTGTCGCCGGATACATGCCCCAAGGTACGGGTAGCGAGTTCCTTAACGAACTGATGGAAAAGTCGGAAGGCGTGCTCCGGGAGCACCCGATGAACATAGCCCGGAAATCGCGAGGCGAGTCTCCGGCAAATATGATATGGCTCTTCTGGGGAAGCTCAAAAAGTCCCGATATACCCAAATTCAGGCAGGTTTACGGCCTCGACGCGGCGGCGACATCAGCGGTGGATGTTATCCGGGGTCTGGCGCAGATGATTGAGATTGAGGTGCTCGAGATACCCAATGTTACCGACGGTCTGGACAATGATTTTGCTGGACAGATTAAAGGAGCCTTGGCGGCGCTAGAAACTCATAACCTGGTGTTAGTCCATATCGAAGCGCCTGATGAGGAAGCCCACGCCGGCTCTATTGATAATAAAGTTGAAGCTATTCAGAGGATAGACAGCGAGGTTGTGAGCAGGTTGCGCACCTGGCGTGGAGACAGCCTGCGGGTGCTGATTATGCCGGACCATCCCACGCCGATTGAAATCCGCACTCACAGCCCGGAACCTGTCCCGTTTATGCTCTGGGGAGAGGGGTTTACCTCCAACGGGGCGGAAAGGTTCACCGAAGCTGAAGCGACCGGAACCGGCTTGTCTATTGACCCGGGGTATAATATTATGAGTAGACTGGTGGGTAAGAGATAACGGGTTATGGCACTTATTGTTCAGAAATACGGTGGTACTTCGCTGGCGGATGCCGGGAAAATCAGGAACGTAGCCCGGCGCGTCGCGGCTATCAGGGATAAGGATAATCAGGTGGTGGTGGTCGTCTCGGCGATGGGAGATACCACCGACGAGTTAATCAAGCTGGCTTACCAGGTCTCGGAGCAGCCCAGTGACAGGGAGCTTGATGCTCTGGTATCTACGGGAGAGGTCGTTTCCAGCACGCTGCTGGCGATGGCACTCGAAGCTATGGGCTATCAAGCCATCAGCCTGAGCGGCGCTCAGGCAGGGATAAGGACCGATGACGCCTATCGCCAGGCACGTATTCTGGCAGTTGAAGCGAAACGAGTGATCAAGGAGCTGGAGAAAGGGAATATCGTTATCGTAGCTGGTTTCCAGGGTATAACCGATGAAATGGACGTAACCACGCTGGGCAGGGGGGCATCGGATACCAGCGCGGTTGCTCTTGCTGCCAGCCTCGGAGCGGAAGTATGTGAGCGTTATACCGACGTGGAGGGGATTTATACCGCCGACCCGCATCTCGTCCCAGAAGCGCGGCGTTTGTCCGAGATAGGTTATGAGGAGATGCTGGAGATTACCACCTACGGCTCAAAGGTAATGCACCCCAGGGCAATCGAACTCGGCGAGCTGTATAATATACCTATCCTCGTAGCTTCCAGCTTTACCGATAATCCGGGTACGTTGATACATGGAGGAGCGTCTATGGAAGTAAGCAATAAAGTAAGAAATGTAGCCCATGACACCGATGTTGCCAAGATAACCGTGGTCGGCGTCCCTGACCGCCCGGGCATCGCTGCCGTCCTTTTCGAGCCCCTGGCTGAGGCAAATATCAGTGTCGATACCATCGTTCAGAATGCCAGCATCGATAATATAACCGACCTTACCTTTACCGTTGCCAGAAGCCAGCTTAAAAAAGCCATGGAGGTGGTGGAGCCGATATTGACAGAAATAGGCGCCAGGGAGTGTGTCAGTGATTCGAAGCTGGGCAAGGTCAGCATTATCGGTACAGGGATGCAGAATGCTCCCGGCTATGCGGCGCGGATGTTCAGGACGCTGAGCGAGCAGGGCATAAACATTCAGCTTATTTCAACGTCTGAGATAAGAATAACCTGTATTATCGAGGAATCTAAAGTCAAGGACGCAGTCAGTGCTTTACATAAGGCATTCGAGCTGGACAAAGAGGACTAGGACAAAGGTAATATAAACCGTATTGATTCATCTGCGAAAAGGTTTTTTGGAGAGAGCTTCAAGCTCTCTCCAAAATTTTTCTATAAATAGCCAAAAATACCTATAAAAATGTGACTTTTTACACTTGATTTTATTGGATTGCAGGACTACATTTACGATATAATTGGTACTAAAGGGAAGGCAGGATGTCATATCAGGAAGGCGAACAAACGAGAGTGAGACGGCAGTCCAGTAAACATGCCGTGTCCTTAGCCATGGAAGGTCGCTGGAAGGAAGCGGTGGCGGCAAATCAAAGCCTGATAGAAAACTTCCCCAATGACGTCGACGCCTATAACCGCCTGGGCCGGGCATACATGGAGCTGGGCGAGTATGCGCTGTCGAGAGAAGCCTATGAAAAAACGATAGAACTCGACCCCTATAATACTATCGCCAAGAGAAACCTTCAGCGGTTATCCCATCTGAATGAGGCTATCGTCGGTTTCGAAACCGGCTTTCGAAGAGTGGAGCCACAGCATTTCATCGAGGAAGTGGGCAAGGCAGGAGTGGTCAGCCTCATTCAACTGGCTTCGCCGCAGGTGCTTGCCAGGACGGTAGACGGCAGCATGGTAAATTTGAAAGTGACGGGCTCGGGTCTGGTAGCGGAGAATAACTTCGGGGAGTACCTTGGACAGGTTGAGCAGAGGCACGGGCAACGGCTTATCAAACTGATGGAGGGCGGAAACAGGTATTCTGCCGCCGTGGTCAGCTCAGCTGAAAGTGCAGTAACAATCATAATAAAAGAGACATATCAGGACCCTTCGCAGGTTGGACGGCTTTCATTTCCACCCAGGGATACGGAGGCTGCAAGACCCCATATTGCCGATAGAATAGACGACAGGATAATCCGGCGCCAGATTGAGGATGATGAATCTCTACCCGAAGAGTCCGGCTATGCCATTGTTGGCGGAGAAGGTATAGAGGTGTTAGCCGAGGACAGCTCTGACGATGATAGTGAACCCGATAGCGAGGAGTAGGAGGTACAATCGAGTATGGTGTTAGGCAAGACCAGACCGGTGAATATCGCGGAGGAAATGCGCAGCTCCTACCTGGACTACGCAATGAGTGTCATTGTCTCCCGTGCGTTACCTGATGTCCGGGACGGACTGAAGCCGGTGCAGCGGCGTATTCTCTACGCTATGAACGATATGGGGATAACCCCTGCCGGAACCCATAAAAAGAGCGCCAGAATCGTCGGCGAGGTAATGGGCAAGTACCATCCCCACGGGGATGCCTCTATCTACGATTCTATGGTACGCCTGGCACAGGACTTCTCTATGAGGTATCCGCTGGTCGACGGGCAGGGCAATTTCGGTAGTCTGGATAATGACCCGCCGGCGGCGATGCGTTATACCGAGGCACGCCTTGCCGGAATCGCTGAACAGATGCTTGCCGATATCGACAAGGAAACCGTTAACTTCACCAGTAACTTCGATGACAGCCTTAAAGAGCCTTCGGTCCTGCCGTCCAGGATGCCCAATCTGCTGCTGAACGGCAGCGCCGGGATTGCCGTCGGCATGGCGACCAATATACCTCCCCATAACCTGGGCGAGTTGTGTGATGCCATCTCACATCTTATAGATAAGCCGGGAGCTACGGTCGACGACCTGATGCAGTTTGTTAAAGGTCCCGATTTTCCTACCGCCGGTATTATTCAGGGTGTTGACGGGATAAAAAGCGCTTACGCCACCGGTCACGGAAAGATAGTTATCCAGGCAAAGGCGTATATCACAGAAGCGACTGAGTCGACACGACGCCAGATAGTGGTCGTCGAACTGCCTTACCAGACAAACAAGGCTGCCCTGGTGGAGAGGATAGCGGACCTGGTCTCAAGTAAGAAAATTACCGATATAAGCGAGCTCCGTGACGAGTCGGACCGTCAGGGCGTGCGGATTGTAATCGAGTTGAAGAGAGAAGCCCAGCCCCAGAGGGTGCTGAACAACCTGTACAAACATACCGCTATGCAGTCCTCGTTCTTCGTTAACATGCTTGCCCTGGTTGACGGTCAGCCCCGGGTGCTCAGTCTCAAGGAAGCGCTCCAGAACTATATAGATTTCCGCCGCACCGTTATTACCCGGCGTTCAAGGTACGAGCTTAAAGGAGCCAAAGCCAGGGCGCATATCCTTGAGGGGCTTAAAATAGCCCTCGACCAGATTGATAAGATAATTGCTACCATACGCAGGTCGGAAACCGCCGAAAAAGCCCGGCAGAACCTGATGACGGGTTTTAACATGACGCAGTTGCAGGCGCAGGCGATCCTGGATATGCAATTAAGGCGGCTGGCTAACCTGGAACGGAAGAAGATACTGGAGGAGTACGCGGAGGTGGTAAAAAACATCGCCTACCTTGAGGACCTGCTGGCCAATCCCAGGAGAATGCTTCTCCTGATAAGGGATGAAGTTACCGAGCTTAAGTCCAGGTACGGGGACGAAAGGCGGACGGAGATAAGCTCGGAGGGAATAGTCGAGTTTAATGAGGAAGACCTTATTCCCCACCAGAAAGTTGTCGTGACGCTCAGTAACAGAGGGTACGTGAAAAGGGTGCCGTCCAGCGTCTATTCCCTGCAACATCGCGGCGGTAAAGGGATTACGGGTTTCCCGACCAGGGAGGACGATGCGGTAAGGCTGCTGACGGTAGCCGATACCCATGATAATCTGCTTTTCTTCACCAACCGGGGCAGGGTTTTCCGGCTCAAGTGCTATGAAATCCCCGCCGGCAGCTCCAGGACGGCAAAGGGTATGGCGGCGATTAACCTGATTCCCATTGCCGAGCAGGAGAGGGTTACCGACATAGTGGCGGTAGCAGATTTAACGTCCCATACCTTCCTGCTGCTGGCTACCCGGCGCGGTGAGATGAAGAAGACCGCTTCAGACCAGTTTATCGTGGTACGCAGCAGCGGGCTTATTGCCATGGATGTGGAAGACGACGACGAACTCGTGGAAGCCCGCCTGGCGACCGATAAGGACGACGTTATGATGTTCACCCGGAAAGGGCAGTCCATCCGGTTCGCCGTATCCGGTCTGCGGGCAAGTCTCAGGACCAGCGGCGGGGTATACGGTGTCCGCCTGGGCACCGGCGATGAAGTTATCGGTATGGAAGTAGCCGACCCGAAGGGCTACGTTCTGGCGATCACCGATAACGGTTTCGGCAAACTTACCCCGGTCAATGATTACCCGCGCCAGAAACGCGCCGGCAGCGGCGTAAGAACATTCAAGACCACTGACAAAACAGGTCTGGTGGCGGCAGTCAAGCTTTTATCCCTGACCCAGCAGGTGATGATAATATCAGCCGACGGCATCGTTATCCGCACTCCGGCAAAGGAAAAAGACCCCAAGAAGGGAATCACCGTTCAGGGCAGAAGTACCCAGGGGGTGAAACTGATGAATGTCACCGAGGGGGACAGGGTGGTCGCCGTCACCTGCTTCGACGCGGGTTAGCCGTGTTTGGCTACGCAGGCCGGCTGTGATTTTTCCAGTCCGCAGGCGTTGCAGGGCCCGGTACGGCAGTCAGGGGTTACTTTTTCCTCCAGTGACCGCTGATACTCCCTTTTCAGGAATTCCATAGTCACCCCGATATCTATGTGGGACCAGGGGAGCGTTTCGTCAAGCGAACGCTGCCGCCCGGTATAGAAATCAGGTTCTATGCCGACCTCACTGAAAGCCCGCAGCCAGTTCTCGTAATTAAAGTGTTCTCCCCATGAGTCGAAGGAGGAGCCGAGCTGCCAGGCGCGGTGGATAACCCGCCCCAGCCGTCGGTCTCCCCGTGACATTGCCGCCTCGAGCCGGCTGGCTTCGATATCCGTCCAGGACAGTTTTACCCCTTTCCGGCGCATTCCCTGCCTGAGAATCTCCTGCCTGGCGGTCAGTCCCTCTTCGCTTTCCTGGGCGACCCACTGAAAAGGCGTATGCGGTTTGGGTACGAAGGTGGACACGTTCACTCTTATCTGCGGGGGTCTTCCTTTAGCCTGCCTCCCCGCCGCGTGGACCTTGTTCACCAGGTCGATGATGCCCTCAACGTCTTCCCCGGTTTCTCCGGGCAGACCGAGCATGAAGTACAGTTTCAAGCCCGTCCATCCCCTGTTGAAAGCTTCGGCTGCTGTTTTCAGCAGTTCCTCTTCCGTAATATTTTTATTGATGCTTCTCCGCAGTCTCTCGCTGCCGGCTTCGGGAGCAAAGGTCAGACCGGTCCTTTTCTGTCTGGACAGAGAGTCCATTAACCGGACCGAGAAACTGTCTATATAGAGGCTTGGAAGCGACAGGGCAAGGTTTCTGTAATTCTGTGTCAGTTCGGCTACCAGTTCCTCAATACCTGAGTAGTCGCTGGTGCTCAGCGATACCAGCGAGACCTCGCTGTAGCCGCAGTTCGCTATGAGCTCTCCCGCCGCCTGCAGCACTTCCTGCCGGGGTCGCTCGCGGACGGGGCGGTAGATAATACCTGCCTGGCAGAAACGGCAGCCGTGACTGCAACCCCGCTGGACCTCTATCGCTCCCCGGTCATGAATGACTTCAATATAGGGCACCACCGGTCCGGTTACAGGAGGCGGCAGCGTGGTGACGATACGCCGCTGGATAGTCGGGCTTGCTTCGGGTACGGTGGGAGTGATGCTTTCTACCGTGCCGTCAGATTTATATTCAACCCGGTACAGGGAGGGTACGTATATTCCTGGAATAGTAGCTGCCCGGCGGAGGAACTGCTTTTTTTGGGCCCTTTTTCCCGGTTCTTTCAGGCTGCGGAAGCAGTCTAACAGTTCAGGAACAGCTTCTTCGCCGTCACCGATAACAAACAGGTCGATGAAATCGGACATCGGCTCCGGGTTGAGGGCACAACTGCCGCCAACTATCACCAGAGGGTGGGTATCGTCTCTCTCCGCGGCAAGGACCGGTATCCCGGCGAGGTCAAGCATGTTGAGCACGTTGGTGTAGGTGAGTTCGTAACCAAGTGAAAAGCCGATGATATCGAATTCCCCGAGCGGGTGTCTGGACTCAAGGCTGAAGAGAGGTATTCCCTCCTTCCTCATCAGCGACTCCATGTCCAACCAGGGGGCAAAAACCCTTTCGGCGAGGACGTCCGGCTGGTTGTTAAGCAGTTCGTAGAGGATGGGAATAGCCATATTTGACATACCTATCTCGTAGGTATCGGGGTAACTCAGGGCAATCCTGACGGGAGTACCTTCCCAGTCCTTGACCAGGCTGTTCCACTCGCCGCCGGTGTAGCGCGCCGGTCTCTGTACCCGGTGCAGTATTTTATCGAGGTTATTTATCAATATCCAGCTCCCCCAAATCGAACTCCATACCGTCTCTGGCGGCGATGACCTTAATCCCGAGTTTCTCTGTCAGGCTCCCGGCGATTTTCTGCGGTCTTGCCTGCCATAGTCCCATACCGAAGTGGGTAATGATGGCTGTTTTAGGCTTGAGTTCCCGGATGATTTTCTCCGCGTCGGTTATTCCCAGGTGATCGGTAGGCAGCAGCGGGTCCGTGGATTCGGGACGTGGCTCTAAAAATAAAGTGTTTATTATCAGAAGTTCTCCGCCGTAATGCCGGCACAGGTCATCGAAAAAGCGGGTATCGGTAATATAAGAAAAGGTATGCCGTGGGGTTTTGAATACGATACCGTAGGTAATAGGTTTATGGATGTGCCGGACCGGCGTGGTGAAAGAAATGCCGTCCACCGAGTATTCTCCGCCTTCTTCCAGTACCACCACCCTGTCTACGTAGTTCCTGAGGTATGAGAAGACCACCGGCTCCGGAGCCAGCGCGTCAGGCGGGAGAAAAAGCACACCGTGCTGGTTGTGACCACTTTTCGTCATTGCCTCGACCATGATATTCATATCCGCGGAATGGTCGAGGTGCAGGTGGGAAAGTATGATAGCGCTGAGATTCTCAGCGTTCAGCTTCTTATCCGTTGCCCTTACTATACAGCCGGGACCGGGGTCAACCAGTATCTGTGTGCCGCCCAGGTTCAGCCATAATCCGCCGGACGCCAGTGTCTGGCTGGTAATCATTCCTCTACCTCCGCCCGTTCCCAGAAAGGTTATCGTATCGGTCAAGGATTTTTCATCTTTCATAGCCTTAGTAAATATAGACGATAAGCGGTGGTTTTTCAATTACATAAGAATGTTTACAGAACGAGGTAGGAATATGGCGGTGAGTTTATTTTTACTGGTTTAGCGTTCTAATAAATACTTCGGCACGGGAGACCTCGAATAAGCCAGGTACGATTAGATTCGTATAGCTACCTCTCGCTGCGCTTGTTCGGTCTTATTACCAGTACCGGCTTTCCGGATTTCCGGACAACTTCGTCGGCTACGCTTCCCATTACCGCCCTGACTATCCCGCCTTTACCGTGAGTGGACATAATTATCAGGTCTATTTTATTCCTGCGGGCGAATTTTATAATGGTTGAAGCCGGAGCCCCGAACTCCACGTGGTTAGAACTTTTAATGCCCTGAGATGTAATTTCCCTGACCTTTTTATTTAGATAACGTTTGGCGTTGGCTGCATTCTTTTTGTCTTTATCGAGGGCTATCTGTATGGCAATCTTGACAACGGCAGGGCTCTGGACAACCGGTTCCATGCCTGCTGTTTCATTTACCGGTACTGCTGGATATATTACCTGCATTAGGATAATCTCGGCGTTGAAAGGTTTGGCAATTTCAACGGCATATCGAAGTGCCCGCGAACTAAAACGTGAGCCATCAAGTGGAACCAGAATACGCTTGAACATTGAGCATTCCCCCTTTACATACTCTCCACGTGAACCACCATATACATACAGTTTAGATTAACGGAGACAGAAATTCCAGTAAAACTAAAAAACCTTTGACGTGGCAACAGCCCTCATCTACAATAGCGGTGGGATTATGAAGGGCAAAGGAGAGCGGTATGGAGCATATCTGGACGCCGTGGCGTATTGAGTATATCGAGAGTGAGAAAACGGGAGGGTGCATTCTGTGTGAAAAGCCGGGAGAGGACAGGGATGATGACAATCTCATTCTTTACCGGGGAAGCAGCAATTTCGTCATGCTCAACCGCTATCCCTATAATCCGTATCATCTGATGGTTGCGCCGTACCGGCACGTGTCCGCTCTGGATGAGCTTACCGATGACGAACGGCACGAGCACTTCGATATCGTCAGCCGCAGTGTGGCGATTATAAAGAAGGAATTCAACCCGCAGGGGTTTAATCTGGGGATAAATCTGGGCAGAGCTGCCGGAGCCGGTATCGCAGACCACCTCCACACTCACATCGTGCCCCGGTGGCAGGGTGATAGCAACTTCATGACGGTTATGGCCGACGTAAGGATAGTACCCGAAGCCCTGGCTGAATCATACCGGAGACTGAAAGGTAAATTTTAGAGCCGGAAGAAAGCCGCTCCGTATGCTTCTTAGCTCTTAACTATCTGGCTTTATGCCCAGGAAGTCTTCACCTCCCGACGAATCCTTTTCAACGAGTTTAAAAGGAACGGAGCGTGCCTGGAAGCCGACATCGGTAATCAAACGTAACCACACTTCGCGGCTGAAGAGACCCATAATCATGCGGTCGTGTTCGCAGCGGACTTTATCACCTTCTCGTATCAGGTAGGCAAAGTCGGTTATATAAGTGGTATCAGTGGGGTCTGGGTCCCAATTCCATTCAAGATATCGCAGACTCTGCTCTCCGGCATCATGTCCACCATGATCCGTTTGCGGATGGAAGTTCTCACGGACAAAATCAGGACAGAAAAGCGCGGCACCACCGGGCTTGCAGTGTACGAACGCTGTCTCGATAGCGCTTCTCAGGTCCTGCTCGGTGGTCATGTGAGTAATGGCATCGTGAATAAAAACGGCGTCGAATACGCGCCCGAGCCTGATGCTGCGCATGTCGCCCTGAATATGTTCACACTCGGGGTTCAGGGATTTACTCACTGCCAGTATTTCAGGAGAGATATCGACCAGAGTCATCGAGAAGTGCGCTTTTAGATGTGAGGCGTTGTTGCCGCCGCCGCTCCCCAGTTCCAGGAGTGTCTCCGGATGGTGACTGCAGCCGGAAACGATTGTTTTCATGTAGAATTTAGCTTCCTCAGCATAATCTTCAGGAGCGGTGAGAACCGGAAACCATGACGCCAGGTCGTGATATAACCGGGGAAATTCTTCTTCCACAATATAACTCCCTGTAATTATTTCCGTAGTAATTATCCCGTAAAGTCTACCACAGCTCGCCTTCTCTCCATTCGGCGGAAAGAGAAGAATCAAGGTCAAGAGCCGGAGAATTCGGAAGAGACAGGACCATTACCGTTTCATTGGGCGTGGGAACCGGTCCTTCCGATGTGCGAATGAAAAGAGGACCTCGCCATACCTGCCAGTCCAGGCGTGAATAAAAACCGGGCGAACCCGTGCACAAAGCCGCTAAATCGTAGCCGGTGATTTCTCCGGCAAGTCTCTTCATAACGGCTGAGGCGAAACCTCTATTGCGGTAATACTCTTCGGTGGCGACTGCTTCTACATAAGCGGTCTCCAAGGGAGGTAAGTCTGCATTCTGTAACCAGCGTGTAATCCACAGCGCATGGGAGACAAGGGCGTCCTCATAATATCCCAGAACATGGGTAGGGTCCTTGAAAGTAACCATGAACTGCTCGACATCACGCCCGTAGGCCCGGTTGCACAGTTCAATTATTTCAGCGTATTCCTGCCCGGAGAGGTCTTTACTGTTGATAACCCGTAAATTGAGTATTGATTCTGACATAACGGTCTACACTCCGATTATATTTTAAGCCCCGCAACTCCTTATTATATAATGAATTAACACACAGGTTAACAAAGAGAGGAGGATATAGGGAATGGAAGAGAAAATCGTCTATTTCGAGGAATCGGGTATAGAAAATACGGAGGAGACGCTGCGTCTGGCGGCTGAACGGGCGAAAGCCCGGGGAATCAATACCATCGTACTTGCCTCGACGCGGGGCGATACCGCCCGTCTGGCTATGGAGCGTTACGATGGCACGGATATAAAGATGGTGGTTGTACCTCACCAGTACGGTTTCGGCGAATCACAGCGGTTCCCGCCGGAGCTGATAACGGAGCTGGAGAAGAAGGGTCACCGGGTACACTTCGGCACGATGCTATTCCACACCGATAATTTCTATGGTGACAGAACTCCCACCATTATGGCTAACGTCTACCGTTCCTTCTGCCAGGGGATGAAGGTGTGCGCCGAGATAATAATGATGGCGGCGGATGCCGGCTGCATCCCCATCGGAGAGCGGGTGGTTGCCGTAACCGGCACCGGACGTGGCGCCGACACCGCGGTGGTGGCGATTGCGTCCACCTCGACCAAATTCAGCGATTTTCACATCACCGAGATTATCTGCAAGCCGTTCCAGACCAGGAATTTCCTCCCGCCGCCCCCAACCGCAGGCAATCAGCCTCCACCTCCTCCGCGAAGATAGAAATAAGCGAATATCGCCCGGGTAAATGGAAGAATTTTCTAAATATCGAAAATCTTGCCCGGGTTGAGGATGTTGTCCGGGTCGAAAGCCTGCTTTATCTTCTTCATGAGTTCGAGGAGAGGTCTGTCGACCTGGATGGGCAGGTACGGTTTCTTGTCGATGCCGATGCCGTGCTCGCCGGAGATGGCTCCCCCCAGCGAGACTCCGGCGGTGTAAATATCCTCGAGTACCAGGGGGAGTTTTTTGTCCCATTCTTCCCGGCTCATATCAACGCAGAGGGGATGGAGGTGGACATTACCGTCGCCGGCGTGACCGTAGACTATGACGGGAACGCCGTGCTTTGCCGATATCTCTTTGACCTGCCTGACAAAGGCTGGTATTTCACGGCGGGGGACGACCGCGTCTATCAGATCCATGGGTGCATACCTTTTTATAGCGTGGTAGAACTTCTCCCTGGCATCGAGCAGCCGTCTCTTAGCCCTCTCGCTGCCGGGCGCCAGGGCTTCTTCAGCCCCGTGCCGCCGGCATATCTCTTCGACCTCGGCGAAGTAATCATGGATTTCGTCCTCGGAATCACCGTCCATTATCAACATCAGGAACGCATCGAACCGGGGGTAAGGTATTTCTTTTTCAAGGTAGTCCTCGACAATCTCGATAATACGCCTTTCCATGAACTCAAGGCCTGTGGGTACCATTTTGAGTCGTAAAATTTCAGGGACGGTGTCGATGGCGTCCTGAAGGCTGCCGAAGGGAGCGAACAGCACCTCCCTTTTTGCCGGCCTGGTGGTGAGTTTCAGTATCACCCTGGTAATAATTCCCAGTGTGCCCTCGGAGCCGGCGATAAGCTGGGTAAGGTCATAGCCTGTGGAGCTCTTAACGTATTCTCCCCCCGTTTTTATGATTTCACCGCTGGGGAGTACCGCTTCCAGCCCCAGGACGTTGTTTCTGGTTACGCCGTACTTAACAGCGTTCATACCGCCGGCGTTCGTCGCCACGTTGCCGCCGATGGTGGCGGTCATCTCGCCCGGGTAGAGGGGATAGTAAAGCCCCCGGCTTTCCACCTCGCCGCACAGGTCGGCGAGGCTGACGCCCGGTTCGGCAACGGCGGTAAAATTTTCACCGTCTATCTCGATAATCCGGTTCATTTTCTCCAGCGAGAGGAGAATACCGCCGTAAATGGGTATGCAGCCGCCGCTCAGTCCCGTCCCGGCTCCCCGGGGCGTAACCGGGATTTTATTCTTGCTGGCTAAAGTCAGTATCTTTGCCACGGACTCGGTGTCTTCCGGCTTTACCACCACCTCCGGGAAACGGCTCTCAGCGTGGGGAGACTCATCACGGGAATAGTCCGCCATATTATCTGCGTCCGTGATGATATTGCTGCTGCCGACGATGGCGGTAAGCTCCTCGATAACACGGCGGTTTACCTGTCCGTATTTATTTTTCATCCTGCATCCAATAATACCACAGTATCACAGTTCAAGGCTGTTCCTTGCTTCCTCGAACTCCCGCTTCATTCTTTCCGTTTCGGCGGTGAGTTTATTTTGCTCCGCGGTGAGTGATTCAATGGTATAAACCAGTTCGTGGTATTCCTTCACCGTTGCGGCGGCTGTGTCACTATCCCGGTACTGCTCCGGTCTTGCCAGCAGGGTTTCCACCTCGCTCAGTCGTTCTTTGAGACCGGAAAGCTCGGTCTCGATTTCACCGAGTCGCTTTCTCAGCGGAGCCGTCTCACGGTAATACCTGTTTCTCAGCTCGCCCTCAACTGCTTTGCGCTGACGCCGGCTGCCCTTTCCGGCAGTATCAAGCCTGGCAGGTGGTTTTTCAAGAGGTTTCAGGGTTACCGCTTGGCCTTTCAACCAGGACTCCTTCCAGTACAGGTAGCTGTCATAATCGCCCTGAAACACCGTTAATTTACCGTCCCTTATATCGATAATCTTGTTGGCAGTCTGCCTGATTAACGTTTCATCGTGGGTGATAAAACACAGCGTCCCTCGATAGGCTTCAAGGGCATCGGTGAGAATCTCTCTGGAGGGGATGTCCAGGTGGTTGGTGGGCTCGTCCATGAGCAGGAAGTTAATCGGCTGCACCAGCATCTTGGCTATCGCCAGCCGGCTCTTCTCGCCGCCGGAGAGTACCGATACCTGCTTATAAATATCGTCGCTGTTGAAGAGGAAGGCTCCCAGGATTCTCCTCAGGCTTTCTTCCGGTTCGTCCGGAGCTATCTTTCGCATCTCATCGAGGACGGTATTTCCCGGGTCGAGAAGCTCGAGCGCATACTGGGCGTAGTATGCCATGGCTGCGTTGTGTCCGGGCTGGCGTTCCCCCTTCTCGAAAGGCAGCACCCCTGCCATAATCCTGAGCAGTGTTGTTTTACCGGCACCGTTGGGACCTACCAGGGCGGCTCTATCTAAACGGTGCAGGACCAGATTAAGGTCGCGGTAGACCACGTTTTCACCGTAAGCTTTGTGGATATGCCTGAGTGAAATGACCTCCTCGCCGACACGCGGCGTTTTCGGGAAGGAGAAGCTTATCTTTTTAGTTGCCCTCGGTACCGCCACTCTCTCCATTTTTTCAAGCTGCTTTATTCTGCTCTGGACCTGCGAGGCTTTCGTTGCCTTATAGCGGAACCGCTCGATGAAACGCATTTCCTTCTTTATTTTGACTTCCTGCCTTTTTGCCGCGGCTTCTTTTATCCGGAGGTCTTTCTGCCGCGCTGTTACGTAATCGTCATAGTTACCGTGATGGAACAGGACCTCGTCCCTTTCGAAAGCGAGTATCTTGCTGACCACCCGGTTCAGGAACGCCCTGTCATGGGAAGTGACCAGTACCGCTCCCTGGTACGAGTCCAGGTAGTTTTCGAACCAGATGCAGGACTCTAAATCGAGGTGGTTGGTCGGCTCGTCTAGGAGAAGTACGTCGGGATTGAGAAAGAGGAGCTTCGCCAGTTCGGCACGCATCAGCCAGCCGCCGCTGAACTCAGAAAGCGGGCGGCTAAAGTCGGTCTCGGCGAATCCCAGCCCGGAGAGGACGGTCTTGGCTTCGTGCTCGGCATTGTAGCCGCCGATTGCCTCGAATTTATGCTGTAGTTCACCCAGTTCGTGCATAAGCTCCGCCGCAGTCTCGCCATCGGTCTCCTCCGCCAGCTCTTCCTGAAGAACACCAATCCGGTGTTCCAGTCCGGTTATTTCGGTTGAGGAAGTAGCAACCTCATCGAGCAGGAGCCGTCTGGAGGAAGCCTTGATTTCCTGCTCCAGGTAGCCGATGGTGGTGCCTTTACGCATGCTCACGTTGCCCCTGTCCGGGCTTATATTCCCGACTATAATCTCGAACAACGTCGTCTTTCCGGAGCCGTTCGGTCCGATTACGGCGACGCGGTCCCTGGCACTCACGTTGAAGCTCA
>CAZBAN010000011.1:0-24975 GCA_964489895.1 uncultured Dehalococcoidales bacterium | reverse complement strand
TGCTGTCAAGATAGAATAATAGATGGTATCGTTATGTTTCGGTTGAAATTTATACTCACCCCCTTAATCCCCCTCTCACACAGTTCGCCGATTCGCCGTTCGATTATCCCTTTGTGTGAGAGGGGGAGAGTTTTTTAAGAGGGGGCGGAGCCCCCTCTTACTTTTACTCCCCTCTCCAACCAGGATAGCTCCTCACTCCATATAAAATGGTACTGGTTGGAGAGGGGTAAGGGGTAAGGTCAATATTAACGACCAAAAGCAAACTGAACCTATATAATAAACCATTGACACTTAGCGGCGGACTGGCATAGCATATAGCCACCTATTTAGTCAGAGACCTGTTTATCCTTGTAAAAATAATGCTGAGAAAGGAGAATACATGGGAGAGACACTCAAAGGGAAGGTAGCCGTGGTGACGGGGTCGGGACAGGGAATCGGACGGGCTATCGCCGTGGCGCTGGGAAAGGAAGGCGCCAGCTTAGTAACCAATAACCGTAAACCCGGCTCAACCGGTTTTGTCCTTCTCAAGGATAAACACCTTGAAGCGCTGAGCGACGAGCAGAGAGAGTGGTTGTCCAGACTTCAAAAAGATTATTCCGGAGATGCCGAGACTACCTCTAATACGATAAAGGAACAGGGCGGAGAAGCCGTGCCTTTCTTCGGAGATATCTCGAATTACGAGGTGGCGGGGAAGTTGATACAGGCAGCCGTGGACACCTACGGTAAGATTGATGTCCTGGTCAACGTTGCCGGGGGTTTCGGCTTCAGTCCGGTATGGGAGCTGACCGAGGAGCTCTGGGACTACGTCACCAGAATAAAGCCGAAGGGATATTTCAACACCATCAGACATGCCGCACCGCTAATGATGGAGCAGAAGTGGGGGCGAATACTGAACTGCACCTCCCGGGCGTGGTCGGGAGACCCTCTCAGCCATGCCGAATACGCCACCGCCAACGCCGGCGTCGTCGGTCTGACCAGAGCTGTCGCCAGCGAGCTTTACCCGTACGGCGTAACATGCAATGCCTTCTCGCCCTTTGCCAGGACGCGGGCTTCTTTTGAGTTGATTGCCTATAACCTGGCGATGAAAAAGGAAGGATTTGACTCCTCGCTGGAAATGACCCCGGTGCCGGACGGTATAGGACCGATAATTGTCTTTTTAGCTTCGGAGGCGGCGGCTGACGTCAGCGGCTCGGTGTTTGAAGTCTCCGGCAACAGTGCGGGAATCTTCAGCGAGCCCGAGGTTACGAAGAAGATATCGAAGCCAGAAGGCGGCTGGACAGTGGAGGAGATAATGAAGCGGATGCCTGAAGAGGTGCTGCTCGGATATACCCCGCATGTCGCCAGCCTGACCTGGGGCAGGTAGATATTTTCCCATTTATCAGGAAGGAGTAAAAAAATGGCGGAAACGAAATACGGACATCTTGTAAAGAAACTGAATTACCAGAAAGGTCCCTTCGGCATCATGGTCTGGCTGGCGGGTAAAGACCTGGAGGGGCTGGACCTGAATATCATCTGGGGATATTCCAGTTTCGTTGGAGAGATGACGCCCGGAAGAAGCGGCGGGCATGTGCATCCTCACGGCGAAATTTTCACCTTCGTCGGGCTCGACTATGACCATCCGAATGAGCTGGGGGCGGAAATAGAGGAGGCGATGGGCGAAGAAGGGGAGAAGCACGTCCTCGGCACTACCAGCGTCATCGCTTTCCCACCGGGATTCACGCACAATCCAATGACAATCAGGAAAGCTGATAAACCTTATGGCTGGCTGACGATTATTGCCAGTGGCGAACTGAAGACCACGGATACGCCGGAGAGAAACCTGCCGCTGCCGGAGGGAAACAAATACGCACACCTGATAAGGCAGCTTGAGATGCGGAAGGTTCAGTTTGAAATGGGAGGAAACGCCGATATCATATCCGGGTGGAATGGTAAAGAATATGAGGGATTTAACCTGAATTTCACCTGGGCTTTTCACACCGGGCTCGGCGCCTGGCATGAAAAAGACCCCCACGTACATCCCAATGACGAAGCCCTGCTGTTTGTCGGTCTCGACCCGGATAATCCGGATTATCTGGGGGCGGAGATAGAGATAGCCATGGGTGAGGAGCAGGAAATACATGTGTTCGATTCGCCCACCGTCGTCGTTGCCCCCAGGGGGTTTGTCCACTGTCCGCTGGTAACCAGGAAAGTCGAGAAGCCTTATGGTTTCAGCGCGATATGCCTGAACAACGAACACGATACGACCTGGCTGGGATAAATTTCGCTTGAGTAAAATTTAGAAAGGAGAAAAGTAATGGCGGAATCAAAATATGGAAAGTACTTTATCGAGTACGACCCGACGCGATGGCCTAATGAGCGCCGTCCTGTCATGGTACGCATGGAGGACAGCGTAATCACCGGGAGTCACTTTTACCTGATTCACTGGGTCCTGCCCGGTTTCGGCGCTGATTTCTCTACAATTCCTATGGGAGGTCATCCACCGCACATTCATAAGTACGCCGAACTCCTGATTCATATCGGAACGAACCCGGACGACCCGATGGACCTGGGTGCGGAGGTGGAGATGTATATGGGTCCCGAACTGGAAAGGCACGTATTTAACCGGACCACGGTGATTTATATCCCGCCGAACTTTATACACTCGCCGTGGAGACCTATCAAGACGGAAAGGCCCTGGATATTTATCGAGGTCAACCAGGGCGCCATGCACACGGAAAAATCATTCAGGCAGTTGCTCCCCAAAGAAACGAGGCAAGCGATAGACTGGTCCAGGTGGCCCGACGAAGGCTATGACTAGTCCTGTTTTTACCGTAAAGCAATTATCCTGGATTAATTAAGGAGGCTAAAGTGGCTTATAAAATAACCGGGGCTTGTCTGAAGTGCGGTATCTGTATCTCCGGGTGCCCCGCGGGAGCTATTATCTCGGATGAACCGATTACCGAATTCGACGGGCTGGTTCTTTATCCCGTGCATATCGATGAGGAGAAGTGTACCGATTGCGGAGTCTGTGTCTCCGAAGAGTGGTGGTGTCCGGCAAAGGCAATTGTAAAAGTATAGAAGCCCGTTAGGGGACTGAATAGTGGCGGAGTGTCCGCCTGCGTCATCCGCCCTGGCGACACAATAAGGGGCGGATACTTTTAAAAGTTTTCCGCCCCTTAAGTTACAAGCTAAAAAGCTGTTATAAATTAAGCCTTCCCAATTCGGAACATTTTAGTCCCACAGGTTGGGCATGTACCTTGTGTAGCTGGCTTACCATTCTTCATGGTAATAGCCTTTGGGTTTTGCATCTCTTTCTTTGCCCTACATTTAACACAATAGGCTTCCACCGTATCACCTCCTTGTTCTGGATAATAGGCTTTTAAGAGAATAGACCATTCTATATTAAAAAGTCAAGAGCCTGAGCCGTTTTTTCACGGGTAATTTACCGAAAATTATGGTATTTTCCCCCAAAAAATGGTATTTTTTATAATATATCGGTGAGAGTTGTATTAAAGGAGGTGCATTGTGCTAAAAATCAGGTTGGTTTTAGCATTGTTAGTGGTGTGTCTCTTCACTTTTTCTTTTGTAGCATGCGGAGGTAAAACCGGTATCGATTTTGAGGATACTCTGTGGTATCTGGAATCATACGGGCAGACGGACGATATGAAGTCGGTTCTGGAACACACAAATATTTCAGCAACTTTTGATAGTAAAGATGGACGGGTGCATGGTAACGCCGGATGTAACGGTTATACCGGCAGTTATAAGCTGGATGAAGGGTTTGCCGTTTCCGCCATATCCTGCACGGAACTGGGCTGCACGCAGCCCGAGGGCATTATGGAACAGGAAGATGAGTATCTGAAAATCCTTGAGTCCGGCAACAGTCTTACACTCGAAGACGGACAACTTAAAATCACCGGCAGCGAGGGAGTGCTGATATTTATCAAGTCGTCGGGGAGAAGACCGGAAAGATAACCGAACCCCGGGCCGTAAGAAACCCAGAAAGTCGCTGTTCTTGTGGAGTCTGCCGAAAAAGTCAGGGTAATTCGGCTGGCAATATCAAATACTTCCCCTACGGCTCTACAAAGTCAGGCTCCGTCCCCACAGACAGGCAATTCACCCGGCAGAATCCAGAGTTGATAATATTGGCTCTTCGGGATAGAATACGCTGGAGATGGACGGAACGGGCGAGAGACGGGCTGATTTATCACCCGAAGAGAAGCTGGAGCGCATGTTCGAGTCCTGGCTTTCCCCACAAAGGATAGATTTTATCAGTTCGGACGCGGAGAAGGCTTACCGCGAGAGGGTGACCAGGATAAAAGACGTTCTCGAGCTGAAAGTCCCTGACAGAATACCCATCTACGCAAATATCGGTTTCTTTCCCGCCTACCATGCGGGGATGTCCACCGAAGAAGCAGTGTCCGACTACGATAAACTCATCGCCGCCTGGCGGGATTTCGTTCTCGACCTCCAGCCGGACGTGCACGGAGGGCCGGCGATTCCCGGTCCGGGAAAAGCCTATGAGATTCTGGACTATACGCTTTACCTGTTGCCGGGTCGCGGTGAATCTTCAGATTCACCGCGTGTTGAAAAGGAATATATGAAGGCTGATGAGTACGACGCCCTGATTCAAGACCCCTCTGATTTCATGCTGAGGAAGTACATGCCCCGTATATTCGGGAAGCTTGAGCCGTTCGAAAAATCAGGCTCTATGGTTACTCTCCTCCAGATGCCGTTTTCGAGTTCTTATCTGGTACCCTTCGGCAGACCGGAAGTCAGGTCTGCACTGGAATCGCTGATGGAAGCGGGGGAAGAAGCTCTTAAGTGGCAGCGCGCCGTCTCCGTCTGTAACAAAACGATGGTGGAGGCGGGATATCCCATCATAGCCGGGAGTTCAACGCTGGCTCCTTATGATGCCATAGCCGATACCCTCAGGGGAACATGGGGAGTAATGGCGGACATCTACCGGCAGCCGGATAAGCTCATCGAGGCTATGGAAAGGCTCACGCCGGTAATGGTTGAGCTGGGAGCGGAAGGAGCGCGCTCGACGGGCAGGCCCCTGGTCTTAATCCCGCTGCATAAAGGAGCCGATGGTTTTATGTCTGACGAGCAGTACAGGACTTTTTACTGGCCTACTCTGAAAAAGACGATACAGGGTCTTATCGATGAAGGACTGGTACCGTTTATGTTCGCTGAAGGTGAATACGGCACCCGGCTTGAAGTTATTCAGGATGTTCCGGTGGGTAAGACTATCTGGCACTTTGATTTCACGGATATGGCGAAAGCAAAAGAGGTACTCGCCGGTATCGCCTGTATCGCCGGAAACGTACCCATCAGCCTGCTGGATACGGGCACCGCCGATGAAGTAAAAGCCTATTGTAAAGAGCTTATCGATGTTGCCGGTAAAGGCGGCGGATTTATTATGACCAGCGACGGAGTTATCGATAAAGCCAAGCCTGAGAACGTGCGGGCGATGATAGATTTTACCAAAGAACATGGTGTATATTCTTAGTACCGGCAACTGGAGGTTGGCTGTTTTTCAAGTAATATAATATTTACTTGAATAATTTTCGATAAATATATAGACTGGAGAGAGTTATATGGTGTAGAATACTACGTTATCTTGTTTATAATAAATATCGGCAAACAAAAGCATAAGAAATAGGAGGTATTCGAGGAATGGGTGAAGAGTTGACGAATGCGATCGCTGATTTGAAGGAAGATGAAGCCCTGAAGTTGACGCGGGAGATGCTGGACAGCGGGGTGGACCCCAATAAGGTACTCGATGACGGTAGATTAGGTATGGGGACTGTGGGTAAGAGGTTTGCTGACGGGGAATATTTCCTTCCCGAGCTTATATATTCGGGCGAAATCTTCAAGGAGATAACTGAAATCGTCAAACCGAAGCTCAAACAGGAGGCAGGTGCTAAACGTATTGGAAAGTGTGTTATCGGCACGGTAGCCGGTGATATTCATGACATCGGTAAGGATATTGTGGTCTTTATGCTGGACGTCAGCGGTTTTGAGGTTTATGACCTCGGGGTGGATGTGCCGGCGCAGGCTTTCGTTGATAAGATTAAAGAGACCAATGCACCAATCGTCGGTTTAAGCGGGTTCTTAACACTTGCTTTTGACTCGATGAAGGAGACCGTGGAAGCCATCAAAGAAGCGGGACTCAGGGATAAGGTCAAGATAATGATTGGTGGCGGTCAGATTGACGAAGAGATAAGAAAATATTCCGGTGCTGATGCCTATGGCAGAGATGCCATGACGGGAGTAGCTATAGCAAAGGGTTGGATTTAGGAAAAATATAATGGGAAAGGTGCCGGATGTATCGTTCCGTCGGACCATGTCCATTATTTCGCCGAGGAAGAATATATGACGGCGGATAAGTACGGGGTGTTTCTTAATGATAACTGAGACTTACTTGTCCGCCGTTATTTGTACCGCGTTTACCGTTCCCTTAAGTACCTTTCCATGTTCATGTGCCCTCTTCTTCAGGGAAAACTAATAACCCGTGTTTATAATATCCTCCTGGTCTCTCCGAAGGAGAAACAGAGCCGGGAAAACTCAGGGTGACGGTTGATTTCACCAGAGAATACGGCGTATATAAATAACGGACTGATTTATACTGTGTCATGAGTGAGTATACTGTAGTTTTCGAACCGATAGGCAGGAAAGGCGAATGCCAGGATGGCGAGTCCATTCTTGATTGCGCCCGCCGGCTGGGCATCGGTATCAGCAGCATATGTGGCGGGAGAGGCACCTGCGGTACCTGCCGGATACAGGTGACGGATGGACAACTTTCAGAGCCGTCTCCGCACGAGTTAGAGAAGCTCTCGCAAAGCGAGCTTAATGAAGGCTGGCGTCTTGCCTGCCAGGTTGTTCCTGCCAGCGATTGCCAGGTGGTTATTCCGCCGGAGTCGCTCAGTGCCTCGGAAAGGATATATCTGGAAGGAACGGAGACAGCCGTTTCTCTGGAACCTCCCGTCAGGGCTTACAATCTTCAGCTTGCCGCCCCTTCTCTTTCAGACCAGCAGGCTGACGCTGACCGCTTACTGGCTGCTCTGAAAGAGAAGCACCGGGTATCCTGTAGTCGCGTTGATTATGGTGTCCTGCAGTCTCTTTCCCCACGACTGCGCGAGTGGAAGTGGGACTGCCAGGCTTCAATCCGCAACGATGAACTGGTAGCTGTTTCTCCACGGGACAGTAGCCAGCTCGGGTTAGCGGTGGACCTCGGCACCACCACCATCGCCGGCTATCTGGTGGATTTAAGAAACGGACAGACCCTTGCCTCGCGGGGGGTAATGAATCCGCAGATAGGTTACGGGGAAGATATAATCAGCCGTATCGACTGGGTCGTAAAAAATCCAAGAAAAGGTGGACGCCTTAAAAAGCTGGTCGTAGAGAAACTGAATGAGCTGGCTTCAGACCTCTGTTCCGAGGCTGGTACCGATGTTAAACAAATCGTTGAAGCGGTAATAGTGGGCAATACCGCCATGCACCACCTGGTGCTGGCTCTGCCCGTGAGGCAGCTTGTACTGGCACCGTTCACGGCTACGGTCAGCAGGGCGCTGAATGTAAAAGCACGTGAACTGGGACTGAAGATAGCACCGGGGGCATACGTGCATTTCCCGCCGGTGGTTACGGGGTTTGTCGGTGCTGACCATGTTGCCGTTCTGCAGGCTATCGACCGTCGCAAGGACAGCGGACTGATAATCGCTCTGGATATCGGGACCAATACTGAAATTTCCCTGATTAACGGTGAAGAGATAACCTCTACCTCGTGTGCTTCCGGTCCCGCTTTTGAGGGAGGTCATATCAAGCAGGGGATGCGGGCGGCTGAAGGGGCTATAGAACGGCTCCGCATAACCGATGGTAAGGTGATTTATCAGACTATCGGTGAAGCGCCGCCGATAGGAATATGCGGCTCGGGGGTGCTGGATGCCCTGGCGCAGCTTTACGTTGCCGGGATTATAGATAGCGGCGGAAGGTTCGATGAGAGTTACCCCGGTGTGCGGATGAACGGTAATACTGCCGAGTTCGTGCTGGTCGAGGTTGATGGGAAAGACAGGGATTCGGATATCGTTATCACTCAGAAAGATGTGCGCGAGCTGCAGCTGGCAAAAGCCGCAATCCGTAGCGGCATTCAGCTGCTCCTTGAGAAGAATGGTTTTACCGAAGAAGATATAAGTCGGGTTATAATTGCCGGTGCATTCGGCTCTTATATTGACCTTTCCAGTGCCATGACCGTCGGGCTATTACCCTCGTTGCCCAATGAGAAATTCGAGCAGATAGGAAATGCCGCCGGTATGGGTGCTAAAATAAACTTAATCTCACTGGCAAGCCGTGAAGAGGCGCGGGATATTGTGTCTCGGACGCGGTATATAGAGCTTGCCAGTACTCCGGAATTTAAAAATGCGTTCATCGAGACCAGTTATATGGGGCAGTACCGGATAAATGATGGAAAAAGGAAGGAGCTTACCTGATGGAAAAAGAATGGGCAGATATGACTCCTTTGCGGAAAACCTTCATGCTATAATGGAGGCGGCTAAAGAATGCGGAGTTTATTAGTCAGAGGAGGGTGAGTTTTGGAAACCCGGGTTGCGAGTTCTACCAGAGAAGTGGTTATCGGTCATGAGCTGCCGACGGTAATTATCGGTGAGCGTATCAACCCCTCCGCCAATAAGAAACTTGCCGAAGCTCTGAAAACAGGCGACTTTGAGGATATCGTCAGGAAAGAGGCCGCTGCCCAGGTGGCAGCCGGAGCGGATATGGTGGATGTCAATGTCGGCGCCTTCGGCGTCGATGAAGTGGTGTTGCTGCCGGTGGCGGTGAAAGCGGCGATGGAGGCTGTAGACGTGCCGCTGTGTATTGACAGCGCCAATACCGCGGCGATAGAAGCGGCTTTGAAGGTCTATAAAGGCAAGCCACTGGTGAACTCCGTCAGCGGGGAGTCTCATTCCATCGAGAAGGTCCTGCCTCTGGTAAAGGAGTTCGGCGCGGCGGTGGTCGGTCTGGTGCAGGACGATGAAGGCGTACCCAAGGATAGAGAGCGGCGGGTGCAGATTGCCCACAAAATAATCGAGAAAGCCGAAGCGGCGGGTATTCCCCGTGAAGATGTTTTAATCGACTGCCTTGCCTTCGCCGTGGGCGCGGACACCAGTTCGGGTCCGGAGGTCCATGCGGCAATCAGGCGGGTAAAGGAAGAACTTGGCGTGAACCAGACGCTGGGAGCCAGCAACGTGTCCTTCGGTCTGCCCGACCGTGATTCGCTCAACAACGCTTTTCTGGCTCTGATTGTAGAGGCGGGTGTGACCTGCCTTATTACCAACGTAAGAAAGTCTCTGCCGGTTGTCAGGGCGATAGACCTTATACTGGGGCGTGATAAAAGGGCAAGACGCTACGTCGAGGCGTACCGCCTCAGAGCCAGCGGTTAAAAACTTTACACCTGTCATTCTGAGCGTAGCGAATAATCTCCTCTATTATTCTATGGGTTTAGATTCTTCACCCCGATTATATCGGGACTCAGAATGACATGTCGGGGTTATAAAATCCCTCTTTAGTTCAGTATCTCGTCCACAATGCGGCTGACGTATCCGGCTATTGCCGGTGACGCGGTGAGACCGGGCGAGTCTATGCCGATTAGGTTGATAAAGCCGGGCAGACCTCTGTTATGCTCGTGCCTGATGATAAAGTCGCTGACAGGCTCTCCTTCTCCGTAGAGGACTGCCATAATAGCCGCCGACTCCGGCTCTATATCGTCGGGTCCGATGAACGGCAGCGACTTCATTACACTCGACTGCAAAAACTCACTTTTCCGGGAGTCGTCCAGGCTGAAGTCTATTTCGTCGACGTAATAGAACAGCGGACCGAGGCGTAAATGCCGTTCGATGTCCAGGCAGACGTGGATACCGGGACCCAATGTGGAAGGCACGGGATATATCAGGCTGTTTACCATATTTTTGCTGTCCACGCGGTAATACTCCGCTCTTGTAAGGTACAGCCTGTATCCTGCCTCGTCTGTGTCTATCCCCGCCAGCGCGGCGATACTGTCGCTGTACAGCCCGGCGCAGTTCACCAGCACCCTGGTGGTGAGGGCGGTCTCGCCGGAGGGGTCTTCCGCCAGCACCCTGTATCCCTCCGGCACTTTCTCTATACCGTTGACTTTCGTTTTATACACAATCTGGACTCCGCTTTCCCTGGCTTTGCCGTTGAAATACCTCATCAGGGCGTGTGAGTCCATAATGCCGGAAGTGGGGGAGAGAAAAGCAGCGGTACCTTCCACGTTCGGTTCGAGTGTTAAAAGTTCGTTCCGGGAGAGCCTTTTTAGCGGAAGACCGTTGTTTATGCCGTTATCGTACAGGCTTTCCAGCGCTTCGGCTTCGGAATTGTTTGTGGCGATGAATATTTTACCGCACCTGATACAGGGTACCCCGCCGGTCTCGCACAGCTCGTAGATAAGGTGGTTGCCTTCTAGGCACAGCCGGGTTTTCAGGTAGTCGGCGGGATAGTAGATACCGGCGTGGATAACCTCGCTGCTGCGTGAGCTCTGTTCCAGGCCGAACGTCTCGTTCTTCTCCAGCAGATAGACATCCCTGCCTGCAACGCCAACCCGCGAGGCTATCGCCAGCCCGACCGCTCCGGCGCCGATGATGGTGATGTCAACCGTGTCCGTCATAATCGTGCTAATTATTTTATAGTAGTAAAGGCTAATGTAAGCCGTGAACCAGTGTTAATCAGACAGCCGGGTTTTGTCAATAATTGGTTTTATCTGCTTTTAATATTGTTTTAGATTGGTTATTTATCAGTACCTCACCCCTTACCCCTCTCCAGCCAGAACCATCTCAATTCAGTGAGGAGTTCTCATGGCTGGAGAGGGGAGTAAAAAAAGAGAGGGGGCGAAGCCCCCTCTCTAAAATACTTTCCCCCTTTCACGCATTAAAATATTTACACAGCAAAATAAGGTGCTGCGTGAGAGGGGGATAAAGGGGGTGAGTACTTCCTTCATCCGAAACCGAATAGAATCTACTTAATAATTTACGTTGACATCTATTTAACAAATGGTTACACTCGAATTCCAGTATCCAGCGTTTTAAGCAAGGAGTAACAAACTGCCGTACGCAAAGAACGGGGATATCAGTATCTATTACGAGGTCGAGGGGGAAGGGACCCCGCTGGTGCTGGGGCACGGCAACGCGATGACTCTTGATTCCTGGCGGGAGTGGGGATATACGGACGTGCTGAAAAACGACTATAAAGTGGTTCTTATCGATGCCAGAGGGCATGGGAAGAGTGACAAACCCCATACCGCATCCGCTTACAGGGATAAAATGGCAGACGATGTGGTGGCAGTACTCGACAGCCTGGAAATCACCAGGGCTAATTTCTTCGGTTACTCCATGGGGGCTATGACGGGGTTCTCACTGGCAACTCACCACGCCGAACGGTTCCACAGTTTCATACTCGGAGGTATGACTCCTTACGAGTGGCCCGAGACCATGGTCAGGGCAGTTAACGAGTCTATTCACGGTTATGAGTTACTCCTCACAGACCCTGAAGCATATATACAGTGGATGGAGAACCTGCTCGGTCACTCGCTGACACCCGAGGAAAGGAGCGAGTTCCTGTCCAGAGATGCAGAGACTTCCATTGGAATGCAGAAAGCCATCCTCGATACCCCACCGTTAACGGACGGTGACCTTTCAGGGATAACGGTGCCGTGTCTAGTCTTTTGCGGCGACCTCGACCCATTCCACAACGGAGCCAGGAAGAGTGTAGAAAATATGCCCCGGGCGGCATTTATCTCCATGACGGGTTTTAACCATATTACGGCTATCATGCGGAGCGACCTTATAGTCCCGTATATAAAATCGTTCCTTGCCGTGGTGAATTCACAGCGGGACTAGATATACCTGCCTACCGATTCGGCGATAAGCCTGAGCTCTTTCATCAGGTTGGCGAAGTTGTCCGGCTTGAGCGACTGAAGCCCGTCCACCAGAGCTTTTTCCGGGTTGGGGTGGACTTCGATAAGGAGTCCGTCAGCACCGGCTGCCACGGCTGCCTTGGCTATTGCCGGGACGAGCGAATAGTGACCAGCGGCGTGACTGGGGTCGACAATCACCGGCAGGTGGCTGTACTTCTTGATTACCGGTACGGCGGCTATATCCAGGGAGAACCGGACGCTGTCCTCGAATGTCCTGATACCCCTCTCGCACAGAATAACCCCGTTATTACCACCTGCCAGCAGATAGTCGGCTGCGGTAAGCCACTCGGTGACAGTGCATGAGAAGCCGCGCTTCAGGACGGCAGGACGCTGGCTCTTGCCTACCGCTGTCAGCAGGGTGAAATTCTGCATATTCCGGGAACCGACCTGAAGTATATCGGCAGCCTTAGCTACCATGGAGACATCGCGGACATCCATCACTTCGGTAACTACCGGCATACCGAACTTATCTTTAGCCTTTTTCAGCAGTTCCAGTCCGGCTTTTTCCATGCCCTGGAAGCTGAAGGGGGAAGTACGAGGTTTGAAGGCGCCGCCGCGCAGGATGCTGGCACCGGCATCCTGAACGAGTGCCGCCGCTTCCATAAGCTGCTCCTCGCTTTCAACGGCGCAGGGACCAGCCATTACAACGATGCGCTTCCCCCCTATCTCAATTCCATTGACATTGACCAGGCTGTCCTCCGCCTTCACTTCCCGCGAAGCGAGTTTGTACGGCTTCATAATCCGCGTGACGGTCTCCACGCCCGGAAGCACGGCGAATACGTCAGTGGATACCTGCCCGGTATCGCTGCCCAGTACGGCAACCACCGTTCTCTCGGTGCCGATGTTCATCTGGACATCCCATCCGTAGGAGTGTACCTTCTCCACGACGGCGTCTATCTCTTCTTTAGTTGAGCCTGTTCTCATGCTTACTATCATCGTTCTCTCACATTACTCCTCGGTTTACGGTAATAATAGTCTAACCCAAGTTAAATTTTTGAGCAACCTTTCTGAAAACCTCCAGCGCACCCTCGATTGTCCTGTCATCGGTGCAGTATGAAATCCGGAAGTACCCTGGCGAACCGAAACCGCTGCCGGGCACGACCAGCACCCGCTGCTTATGCAGTTCTTTTATGAAATCAACGTCATTCTCCAGGGGCGACTCAGGAAACAGGTAGAAGGCGCCTTTGGGCTTAACGATGGAGTAGCCCATACCGGTAAGGTTATCGTAAAGGAGGTCTCTCTTCCTCTGGTACTCGGGGATGGAGACGGTAACTGCCTGAAGGTTGGTCACCAGCCTCTGCATCAGGGCGGGAGCATTGACGAACCCGGATATTCGGTTGCAGTGAATCATGCCGTCAACCAGCTCTTTATGCTCGCTGATACCGGGGTGCACGACGATATAACCGATACGCTCGCCCGGCAGCGCCAGGTCTTTCGAGTGCGAGGTGACGGTGATGCTCTGCCGGTAATGATGCCAGATGTGGGGGCTTGTCAGCCCATCGTAGACAAGGCTGCTGTAGGCTTCGTCATTGATGAGGAAAATCTGCCTGCCGATTTCTTTCGACTTGGCGCTCAGCAGCTCTCCCAGCCGGTGAAGGAAGTCCTCGCTGTAGACGGCGCCGGAGGGATTATTCGGGTAGTTAATCAGCACCGCTCTGGTCTTTGCCCCGATGGAGTCCTCGAGGACATCTAGCCTGGGGATAAACCGGTCATCGGTGGGCAGCACTCTGGCTACGCCGTCATGATTTTCTATGTAGTTGATGAACTCGGCAAAGTAGGGGGCGAAGATGATAACCTCGTCCTCGCGGTTGAGCAGCGTTTTCAGCACCACGTTGATTGCTCCGGCGGCGCCGCATGTCATTATGATATCGTCCTGCGTAAACTCAATGCCTGCCTCGACCGAAAGCTGTTTTGCCACTGCCGCTCTCGTTTCCGCATAGCCGGCGTTTTCCATGTATCGGTGCATCCCCGCAATGGGTTCATCAGCCAGTTTTTTCAGTTCCTTATTGAACTCCGGGGGAGGTTCCATTATAGGATTGCCCAGGGAAAGGTCGAAGACGTTTTCTTCACCGTATTGCTTTTTGAGCAGGTTTCCTTCCTCGAACATCCTCCTTATCCACGAACCCTCCTCCATGCTTTTCTTTACTCTTTCTGATATTGGCATCTGGTATTTCCTTCCTCTGCGTTAAACGCATTTATTTTTAAATTACAGGGTGTTAAGGGATGTAGCAGTCCTGTCTCCGGTACTGAGGGATTTTTCTAAAGGTGACGGGTGGGATGGTTTTTTACTTGGTGACCGGCCCTCTGCCTTTTACAGGGTCGAATACACACCGGGCAGCGGTACGCCCTGCTCTGCCAGATTGTCCTGCAAGGTTCTGTAGTCTACCGCTCTAAGCCCTACACCATCCTTTACTGATAGCGCCGCCGCCGTGCCTGCTGCCTGCCCGAAGGCAATGCAGTGCGGGATGAGGTTGAAGAACTCCTGGACTACCGGGTCCGAGGAGAAGGCACGGCAGGCAACCAGAAGATTGTCTACCTTACGCGGTATAAGTGCGCGATAAGGAATATATGTCAGCGGGTATTTCAACGACGCCTCCCCGCGGTCGACGTCGGGGAATATCGCTATCGTGTCATCGAAAGGCTCGTTTGTATTAAGGTCGTTCTCGGTGAGGAAGTATTCGCCGATTACCCTCCGGCTTGCCCGGGTACCGAGCTGCGGTGCGGAAAGCACGATAAAGCTGTGCTCGAAGCCGGGAGTGTATTTCTTGCGGAAATCGTAGGTTATCATCATTTTCTTCCTGCCCTCGAACTCAACGCGTGTCAGCTCTTCAACATCTATCTGGCTGGAATTGGGGAAACGACTGTGAAACCAGACGACGCTGTCCTGGTCTTTCAGCCGGCTGTTGACGTAACTTGGAAATCCGCCCAGTTTCATAAGCTCGTGAGCCTGCTCGGCGAACTTTTCCGGATACTCCTCTTTGAATCTCTCAGATTTCTGGAGGTCGACATTGGCTATCCAGAAACAAAAAGCCAGATTGGCGATTCTGAAATTTGAGGGTATGTCAGTTTCAAATTCAGCTTTTGTAAAAGGCAGCAGGTCGCCGTCTCCGGTGGAATCGATGACCACCTTCCCCAGTATTGCCTGCCTGCCGGACTTGCTTTCGAAGATTACGCCTTTTACCGCGTTACCGTCCATTACAGGCTCGGTACCCCACGAGTGCAGATATACCTTTACCCCCGCTTCTTCCATCATGTCATTTAGTATATATTTCGATATTTCTGCGTCGATATGGGCGCTGTAAATTACCCTTTGCAGGCGTGTCATGAAGAAAGAGTGGGCAGCGTAGTATTTTACCAGTTCCTTATCGTCGGAGCCCCATTCCTCCGGTTTCGGGTAGTCCGCCGCCTCCCTGGCGTCCAGCCGGTCTATCCACTCCTGAGTGATGCCGGCAATCTGTTGCTTTCCGTGGACATCGGTCAGGTTCGGAATAATCGTGACCAGACCGCCGGTGCCCATTCCTCCCAGGTGACCGTACCTTTCCACCAGTACCGTGTCAGCGCCGTTTCTCGCCGCCGCCAGAGCCGCACCGATACCGCCGGGACCGCCGCCGACCACCACAACATCGGCTTCTCTGACGACTTTGATATCTCTTGCCCGTTCTTTTACCGTTTTACCGTTCGCTGAAAGCTCCGCCACGCCTGGCTCCTCCCTGGAGAAAAACTCTTGTTTTATAGCGCTGTTATTGATTATAGCGTACTATTCATTTTTGTCAAAATTCCAGTTAGGTAAAGTATATGATTTACCGAGGTGTCCTTGAGTTTGTATGACGCCGTTCCCCGATTTTGTATTATATATCAAAACGGTGTGAATGGTGCCGGTAACAGGCTTTGAGGATAGTCCGGCTGGTGGCGTTAAGGTTATAATGAGTGAGGTACTGGACAAGAGGAGTGAGAGAAAATGGCACGAATCAAGGTTACCCTGCCCGATAAATATGCTTTCTCGGTAGATATCCCTATCCGTATCGGCGACATTAATCCCGGAGGGCACCTGAGCTGGGATGCCATGTTTAACATACTGGACGAAGCACATGTCAGGTTCTGGAATAGCCTCAACCTTACTGAGATTGAAGGCAGGGGTATTTCACGTATCATGGCGGATGCCGGCATCAACTATAAGAGGCAAGCCTATCACGGGCAGACGCTCAGGGTGGAAATCGGCATTGCTGAACTAACCGCCAGAAGCTTCGACCTGGTATACAGGGTCACCGATGCGGACAACGGCGATGAAATAGCCAGGGCGAAGACCGGTTTTCTCTGCTATGATTACCGGAAACAGAAAGTGGTCCCGGTTCCGGAAGAACTGAAGAGTAAGCTCGTAAAGTAAGTCCATTCCGCAAGGTTTTCCTGACCTGCATATGACCGGGTACGAGCACGATGATAAACCTGAGCTCGAGGTTTACCTGCCGGGGGAAAGGAAAAGCGAGAACTACCGCTGCCAGTTCTGGGAGCCAGTGGTGAAGAGTGATTAGTACATTTAGCAGGTGTAAATTTTCGCCGGGGAAATTTAAGAGGGTGGGGAGTTAATTTCCCCACCCTCAGTGTATTAGTCAGTATCCTTGTCATAGGCGACGAAATCAGACCTGTTAAAACCACGCCTCACGAGAAAACTCTTCAAGTCTTCATCATCGTCTCTGATGACTATTCTTATCGAGGCTCCGTTCTTCTTACATTCCTCTGTAAAAGCGTCAAGCAGGGCTATGCCGATTCCTTTAGCCCAGTGGTCGGCGTGGACGCCCATCATTTCTATCCAGCCGATCTTCGTACTTTCTGGAGAAGGGCCTTCCATGCTGCGGGGATGGGCAATCAGGTATTTGCTTCTTTCTTCCTGCTCGATTACACCGGCGATGAAGCCGGCTACCTCGCCTTTCAATTCGGCAACATAGCACAATTTCGGCTCATAAATTCTCCAGTAAGTCTCGAAAGAAAACGGCCAGGTGGTTACGCGCCTTTTACCGTGCAGTGAATAATCCACGACATTTATTTTTGCCAGGTCGTTCCTGGTCATTTTCCGTACCTTTATATCCGCACTCTCTCTGTTTTCTGCCATAATCCCCTCCTATTAAAACAATTATACCAAATATTAGTGGCAGTAATCATACTAGATAGCGATGAATTTTTCAATATATTTTATATGAGGATATTGGCAGGATATCCAAGGGGGATGAGGTTTCTTTCTCTTCTATTTGCGCTCACGTACTGGTGCGGGATATAATCGGGATTAGTCTGTTAAGGAGTCTGGATATGAAGGAGAGGAAACGCGAGATTGTGCGCACCACCACCTGGTCTGCGGGACCCGGCTGCCACGGCGGCTGCGGCGTGCTGGCGCACATAGAAGACGGTAAGCTGGTCAAGATTGAAGGCGACCCGGAGCACCCCTGGAACCAGGGACGGCTCTGCTCCAGGTGCCTGGCAATGACTCAGTACGTCTATCATCCGGACCGCCTCAGACATCCTCTGAAGAGGGTCGGGGAACGCGGCGAGGGCAGGTGGCAGGAGATATCCTGGGACGAAGCTTTCGACCTTATAGAGCAAAAAATGGGGAAGATACGGGATGAGTACGGTCCGGAAAGCGTTATCTTTTCCATGGGCACCGGACGTGATATCGGCGCCTGGATATGCATGCTTGCCTATGCTTACGGCAGCCCCAACGTCATGTTTGCCCTGAGCGGAATCGCCTGCTACAGCCCCAGAATCGCCGGAGTGGAAACGATGCAGGGAGACTACTGCATTCTCGATGCCGCCCAGTGGTTCCCGAAACGGTACGAAGACCCGCGGTATAAAGTCCCGGAGTGTATAGTTATCTGGGGCTATAACATCGCAGCTTCCTGCCCGGATAACGTATTCGGACACTGGATTATCGACCTGATGAAGAAAGGGACGAAGATTATCGCCATCGACCCCCGGCTGTCCTGGTTTGCCTCTCGTGCCGAGAAGTGGCTGCAACTCCGACCGGGAACGGACGGTGCCCTGGCTATGGGCTTTCTCAACGTGATAATGAACGAAGGTCTGTATGATAAAGATTTCGTGGAGAAATGGACCAACGCCCATCATCTGGTCAGGAGCGATACCGGACAACTGCTCCGGGAGAGCGACCTCGTAACAAGCGGTTCGCCGGACAACTTCGTGGTCTGGGATGGGGCTAAAGGCGAAGCCGCGGTATGGGACACCGAAAATCTGGAATACAAATCGGCTGGAGTAAAACCGGCGCTTGAAGGTGAGTATGAAGTCAGCCTGCCAGGCGGCGGGAAGACTAAAGCAAGGACGGTCTGGACAGTATTCCTTGAGCAGGTGAACGAGTACCCGGTGAAGAGGGTGTCCGAGATCACCTGGGTGCCCGAGAAGGATATTATCGAGGCGGCTCGACTCTACGCCAAAAGTAAACCCGCCGCCATACACTGGGGCGTACCTATCGATATGACACCGGCGATAACCCCGACCGTCCAGGCGATTGCCGACCTCTGGTGCCTGACCGGGAACCTGGACGTGCCCGGAGGCAACGTGATTTCCCGTTATGCTTTCGATGCCGTTGCTTACGCTCTGCCCGGAGCCAAGGGAATAATTAAGTTGAAAACGGCAGAGGCAGATGAAAAGAGAATTGGAAGAGACCGGTATGGTCCACTGAGGAAATTCATCTGGCGGGCGCAGACAGACCTGACACTGGAGCAGATATTTACCGAAGACCCATACCCGATAAAGGGCATGTGGCTGCAGGCGTGTAACCCCGTAGCCGGTATAGGTCTCGACCCGAAAAAATGGGTGGACGCTTTTAATAAACTCGACTTCGTGGTTGTCGTCGACCTTTTTCACACTCCCACCACGCAGTATGCGGATGTCGTCCTGCCCTCGGCAAGTTTTCTTGAGAAGGACAGTGTCAGGAGCTGGTGGGTACCGCTCCAGAGTATAAATAAAGCTATCACGGTAGATGAATGCAGGTCAGATGTCGAGATAAATTTTGAACTGGCGAAAAGGTTCGACCCCGATTTCCGCTGGGAAACGATTCACCAGCTATTCGATGAGATAGTCGAGCCTTCCGGTCTGACATTCAAGGAGCTCCAGGAGAAGGGCTGGATCTACCCGCCGGAGGGTCATCCCAGTCACCCGTATCACCGTTTCGAGAAAGGACTGCTCCGTCCGGATAAAAAGCCCGGTTTCCAGACCCCGTCGGGCAGGGTGGAGTTATACTCGGTACTGCGTGAAGAGTGGGGACTGGAGCCTATAGCCCATTATGAAGAACCGCCCTTCACACCCGTCAGTATGCCTGAAATGACAGATAAGTATCCGCTGATTCTGTCTACGGGAAGGAGGTCGCCGGTATATTTCCACACCGAGCACAGGAATATTCCCTGGCTCAGGGAGGTCGACCCCGACCCGGTTATCGAGATAAATCCTGATACGGCAAAAGCCCACGGCATCAGCAACGGGGAATGGGTCTGGGTGGAAAACTGGCTCGGCAGGTGCCAGTTCAAGGCTAAGATAACCCTGGTGGTGCCCGACTGGATGGTGATGATTGCCCACGGCTGGTGGTTCCCGGAGGAGCCGGCTGGAGAGCCGTCGCTGTACGGCGTGTGGAGGTCCAATGCCAGCTTGCTCATTCCTATGGGCTACCAGGGTAAGGACGGTCTGGGAGCTCCGATAAAACATCTGCTCTGCAAAATATACCCGGTAGAGGAGGCTTGATATGGCAAAGAAAGCTGAATACGGCTTGTTGATAGACTACGAGTACTGCACCGGATGTTATGCCTGTCAGGTCGCCTGCGCTCAGGAATATAAATGGCCGGAAGGAATGGGCGGAATACGGGTAATCGAGGTGGAGCAGAAGCTGCCCAATAACAGGGCATATCTTACCTACCTGCCTTTTCCCACGGAGCTGTGCATTCTGTGCGCGCCCCGTACCAGAGAAGGGCTTGAGCCTGCCTGTGTCAAGCACTGCATGGCGGCATGTATGAAGTACGGTAAAATAGAAGACCTGGCTAAAGAACTGGCTGCCAAGCCCAGACAGGTACTCTGGGTGCCGCGGTAATAAATGCTGGTACCTTCTCCCGTTACTTGCCTTCGCACTTGACACCTAATTTGATATAACATATCATAATGCTAGAGGCACGGTGGTTTTACCGTGGTACGGTTGGTATTTAAGCTAACTTAGCTGCTTAAGCTCGGTACCTTGTTTTCTTCCGGCAGGTATTCACATTTCCTGATGAGTTGAATTTACATTTTTTCCATATAGTTTCCTTCTTTTTTGCTCCTTTATGGTTCAGTTTGCATCTATTTATAGATATTTACCTCACCCCTGACCCTTCAGGGTGAACCTTTCAGGATGAACCCCTCTCCAGCCAGAGCTATTGTATAGAAAAGAGGAATTTTCATGGCTGGAGAGGGGGATACAGGCCTGCCCGCCGTACGAGACTTCGGCAGGCGGGGGGTGAGTACTTCATTCATCCGGAACCGAACAGTACAACCGCTATAACTCCTTGACAATCTCGGTCTGGCTGGTTAAAGTGTCTATCAGCAGGTTTTCCTGGCACTTTTCGTCGTGCCGAAAGAGGAGAAAAATGGACAAAGACAGCGAGGCGGTCATTGAGGTAGAGTCGGGGAGGATAGAAGGCGATTACCTGGATGGTCTGTACATATTCAGGGGAATACCGTATGCGGCACCACCCGTTGGGAATCTGCGGTGGCTGGCTCCGCAACCGGTTGAGCCCTGGGAAGGCATACGTCCGGCGCAGGCATTCGGTACCATTGCCCCACAGACTGTCATGGAAAATCCAGCCATGGACTTAATACGCATCGTGCAATCCCAGGATGAAGACTGTCTATATTTAAACGTGTGGAGTCCGGGTCTTGATGATGCGCGGCGTCCGGTAATGGTCTGGATTCACGGCGGCGCTTTTAACATGGGCTCGGGTTCGGAGCCGACATCCAGTGCGACTAAACTTGCGGTGCGCGGCGACGTTGTGGTCGTCAGTATGAACTACCGGCTGGGTCTGCTCGGTTTTCTCAACCTGAACGAGATTACAGGCGGCGAGATTCCCTCCACGGGCAATGAAGGGCTGCTGGACCAGATTGCTGCTCTCAGGTGGGTACGCGATAACATCGCCGCTTTCGGAGGCGACCCCGAGAACGTAACCGTTTTCGGTGAATCGGCGGGCGGTATGAGTATCGGATGTCTGCTGGCTATGCCGCAGGCTGAGGGACTTTTCAAGAAGGCAATTCTCCAGAGCGGCGTCGGCAGCACGGTTTCACTGCTGGACGCGGGTGTAATGCTATCCGGAAGGTTCCTGGAACTGTTAGGGCTTGATTCCGATGATATAGAAGCTATCCGGTCTGTTACGGTGGAACAGCTTCTCGCTGCCAACCAGGAGCTGAGGACACGAATGGCGCGTAAAGAAGAGGAGGATATGAGGATAACGGTGACGGCGCCTGTTGTAGACGGGAAAACGCTTCCCAAGATTCCCATAGATGCCGTCAGGAGAGGCTCCGCCGCCGGGATAGCAACCCTGGCCGGCACTAACCTGGAAGAGTGGAAGCTATTATGCCTGATGGACTCAGGGCTGCCGAACCTGGATGAAGCCGGACTGATAAGGCGTTTCCAGTACTACTTATCCGACGAGCATGTTCCCGGTCTGGCGGAAGCCTACCGGAAAACACGCTCCGGCAGGGGCGCCGATACCAGTATACAGGAGATATACAAGGCTATTCAGACCGACCGCATGTTCCGGATGCCCTGTATCAAATTCGTCGAAGCACAGAGCCTTTACAATCCGTCAACCTATAACTACCTGTTCACCTGGGAGTCGCCGGCGCTGGGCGGCATTCTGGGTGCCTGCCACGGACTTGACATAGGTTTTGTTTTCGGGACCTATGACCCCGCTTTCCACGGCTCCGGGCCGGAAGCAGACATGCTCTCGATGAATATGCAGGATGCCTGGCTGGCATTCGCCCGTACCGGAAATCCAAGCTGCGAAAGCCTCGGCGATTGGCAGCCGTACGGTGAGCGAAGGATGACCATGATTCTGGGCAAGGACTGTTATCTGGCAGAAGCACCGTACGACGAGGAGCGCCGCGCCTGGGACTCGGTACCGGACGTTTTCACCGGCGAAATCCGGGTTGATGATTAGTGCTTGAACAAATTATATAAAAATTTATTAAGACAGGAGGATTTATATGGCTGAGACCAAGTACGGTAAACACATTATCACGGACCTTATTCTCGACATACCACATTACGGCGGGTACTCCATGCTGTCGCATAATGGAGAGCTGGGAGAGGACTGCAGTATCGGCTATCATTGCATCGCCGAGCCGATTTCGTTCGACAAACCCCACGCGCATGATTTCCCGGAGCTCCTTTTCTTTATCGGGGGTGACCCTATGGACATACGTGAACTGGGAGCGGAAGTGGAGGTGTGTCTTGGTGAGGAAGCCGAAAAACACGTGATTACCACCGCCGGAGTTGTATCCATCCCGGCGGGACTGGTGCACTGCCCGATAACTATAAAGAACGTGACAAAACCAATCGTCTTCCTCGAGGTATCGCTGACCCGCGTCTACGGGCCTCGCGTGGCAAGCGAAGAAGCGGAATAATCCAGACTCCTTTTAAAAGGGTGAGAGACATTTACCCGGGGAGGGGAAAAATCAGAATAGCTCTTGTCCAGATGCGCTGCGAGAAAGGGGCTATCGCCGAGAATCTTGATAGCCTGTCATACTATCTTGATGAGGCTGAAAAACGCGGGCTAGATATCATCGGATTCCCGGAAGCGAATATCACCGGTTTCAATGACCCCCCGAAAAGCCCTGAAGGCATGATTTCACTTGATGGTAGTGAAGTCTCGAATCTTCTGAAGATAACGGAAGGTAGACAATCCACCGTTCTCGCCGGCCTTATCGAGGAAAACCCCGCCGGAAAACCCTTCATCACCCACATTGTTGTACGTGATGGTAAACTCCTTGGTTATCATCATAAAATACACTTTGTTGATATTGACGAAAGTTGGTCTACACCCGGTACTGAAATACGCGTATTCGACCATAACGGACTGACCTTCGGCATCGCCATATGCTCGGAAATATCCGACGAACATATTTTCGCGGAGTACGCCCGGCAGGGCGCTGAAATCGTCTTCGAGCTAGCGGCGCCCGGACTCTACGGAGAGCAGGCAACACGGGACTGGCGTGCCGGCTATGAGTGGTGGGAAGGAGAGTGTCTAAAATACCTGCCGGGGTACGCAAAGAAGTACGGTATCTGGATTGCGGTAGCCACCCAAGCAGGCCGTACTGTTGACGAGGACTTTCCCGGCGGCGGATACGTGTTTGCTCCGGATGGTAACCGGGTATATGCCACCACTGACTGGAGTCCCGGCGCGGTTTACCTGGAACTCGACCTTGACACCGGCGGTGTTATGGAGCTGTAATCTGTTTCCTTAAGTCCTCGAGCAGCTTGATGAACCGCGCCCTGTGGACGTCTCCGCCTTCCGCTTCCTGGGGTTCCCAGCTCATTACCTCCAGGTTCTCCAGCATTGCCGGCAGCAGGTTCCACGGGACGGAGATGAGTATCAGCCCTTCCGGAAGCGCCTTCACTGCCTGCATGCCCATTCCCAGTCCGGTGATGGTGATATTCATTTCACCGCTCAGGACCGGGTAGATATACATCCAGGCGCACGTCGCCACCGGCGTTCCCTTGCTTGTCCACGCGTCTCCGGTCGAGTAGGTTATCGCTCTCAGTATAACCTGCGCCTGGCGTACGTCGGTCGTGATAACCATTACGTCCGGATCGAACGTAAGCCTGTCTGAGGGAGAGAAAACCACGTAGCGGACCGACCCCTTTATCATTTTGGGCAGGTACTGGTATAGTTTCCGGTTGGCTCGCGCCTCCCTGAAGAGCATGTCGGTCTCTCCCACCATGCCGCCGACGAGTACCGGCTCGGGGTCTACCATGCCCAGCAGCATCGGTTCTACGCAGTAAAAGTCTTCTTTACCCGCGTAAAAGGAGTTTCCTTGCTGCGCTTCATTCAGCATCTCGCAGAAGTTTAAGGCTTTGTTTATCCTGTCTATTCCTTCCGGTTCTGTCATCAGGAACTTGACGCCTACCGGCTTCCTCTCGAAATTTAGTTTGTCCAGTATCGAATAATCTCGCGGCACTGAGTTCATATTCACCTCCATTCCAGATATTGAGGCGTTATTCTTTATCGTAGGTTGTCTTCAGTGTGGCGGTCAAGTCGCCTTTGTCCTCCAGCCCGCTAACTCCCGTCGCCTCTTTGATACCAGGATAAAAGAAATACTAAGCAAACCGCGGAATTTTTTAAGTATCTTAGGAGGTGTTACTTTCTAGGATGGCTTGAAGGTTTATATAGCGCCATTATCATAGAGATTGTTATTACAGAAATAGATATTAGTTACTGCTTAACCAAAGCTCCTTTAATTTCAGAGAAATAATATTGTTGAGAATATTCTTTAGTTTCATAACCTTTGTATATTACCCATTGTCCTTCAACTAGACGTTGTGGTTCCTCTATTACTCTTACTTTAACTAACCATCTACCTTCGGAATTCATCCCTTGATATTCCAATACAATATCCTCAACTTCTTTGATACCCTGAAGATTATATAAGGTCGCTTCTCTATCCTCTGGAGACATTGAGTTGAGTCTTTTTGGTAGTTGTTCCTTGAAAATGAGTAGTTCATTGGGAGTTAATTCCTTAATAGTACGATTCATATCCTCATTAACAACTTCCGTTGGACCTGAAATTCCCCCATATTCAGCACTTATTGCAGAATACCGAATTTCATAACGCATGGTATCTGTAACTTGAGAGTATTCATTGTCTAAGGCTTGATTTACGTATTGGCACACTTCTGGAGCAGTCATTTTCGGATATTGAGATTCAGACTTACCACATCCAAAAAGTAAAAATAAACCAACTAAGGTGAGTAATATTATATGAGCTAATATTCG
>CAZBAN010000010.1:42411-44094 GCA_964489895.1 uncultured Dehalococcoidales bacterium | reverse complement strand
GGTCTCCACGGGGCGTGAATGAAATTCGGCGGAATCCATATCACGCAGGTCTCCGTAATTACGTGTTTCTCCAGTTCTGGTCCCAGATAGATTATCGCCTCGCCGCCGAGGTCTCGCGGATTATCCGGGTCTGTTCCGATATGGAATAGAAGCTCGGCATCCCTGTGTATGTGCGGCGGATGACCCGCGTACGGTCTGTCTTCGAATAAGCCCTCTCTCCCGGGTATTATCCAGTGCACCATGTAGAACTGGCATCCCATAAACGTATTGTTGTCCATACGGGCTAACATCGGGCCCAGAGGATGCTGAAATTCGGAGTCGTACTTGTAGATATATTTACCGTATTTTGTTTCAGCCATTTTTTCTCCTTTCTCTTTTTTTAGTGTGCCAATTATACCAGAATTTCACCGTCAACACGACACTACTTTCATGTGATATAATCCGTTTCGGTGCATTGATAAAGAAGGGGATGAATGAAGGATTTTAGAAATAGAGTAGCTGTTATTACCGGCGCTGCCAGTGGGATTGGCCTCGGTCTGGCGCAACGTTGCGCGAAAGAGGGTATGAATATCGTCCTGGCTGATATTGAAGAAGGTCCCCTGGTGAAGGCGGAAAAGCATATCAAAGCTATGGGAGTAAGCACGCTGGCTGTGCGTACTGATGTTTCCAGAGCAGCCGAAGTTGAAGCACTGGCCCTGAAAACACTGGATGCTTTTGGCGAAGTCCACCTGCTTTTCAATAACGCCGGTGTTGATGCCAAATTTACCGTTCGGGAAAGCACCCTGGATGACTGGCAATGGGTGCTTGGCGTTAATTTATGGGGTGTCATCAACGGAATCCATTTCTTCACGCCGATTATGCTCAGGCAGGGTAACGAGTGTCATATAGTAAACACGGCTTCGACGGCCGGACTGTATACAGACTGGTGTGGCAGTCCGTATACTGTGAGCAAACATGCCGTTGTTGCCATCTCCGAAATCCTGTACCGTGAGCTGGAGGAGGGAAAACATAATATCGGGGTTTCCGTATTGTGCCCCGGACCAGTCGAAACTATGTTAATCGAAAGTGAGCGTAACCGTCCGTTAGATTTACAGAGTAAAGCTGGTAAAAGGTCAAGAGTTTCTGACCCTAAAATTCAGGCTTATATGAAAACATTAACACAGATAATCAAGGATGTTATGTCGCCGCAGCAGGTTGCGGACATTGTTTTTAGCGCTATAAGAGAGAAGAGGTTTTACATACTCGCAAATGCCGAATTTGTTAAGCCGTTTGTGAAAACGAGGATGGAGGATATCCTGAAGGAGCGTAACCCGACCAGCAGTCCGCTGCAAGCAGCTAAAAGAAAGTGAAGCGAATGCCTCGTAGTAAAAACGGGCAGAAGGAGGAAAACGATGGATCTCGGTTTGAAGAACAAGGTAGCACTGGTAACCGGGGCTGGCAGCCAGACAGGTTTCGGCAAGAGCATAGCGCTATCTCTTGGAAAAGAAGGCTGTGATGTAATCGTGGTTGATATAGACCTTGAGGGAGCGAAAAAAACGGCAGCCGAGCTCGAGGCGTCCGGATGTAGGGCTTTAGCTCTTAAAGCGGATATAACGAGTGCCGAAGAAGTCGACAAGATGGTAAAGGCGGGGCTGGATGAATTCGGTAAGATAGATATACTGGTAAATAATGCCGGCAGGGCGC